>CAKOVW010000007.1 GCA_934122125.1 uncultured Clostridia bacterium
ATATTTAATCAAACAAGTACAGCAATAGGAACAGCAGAAAGTAGCTATACAAATACATTTACAAGTGCAACAGGAACGATAAAGATGACACCAACAGCAACAGGAAGCTGGTATTTACACATATTATCAACAGATAAAGCAGGGAAAGTAAGAGAAACAATAAAAGGAGTAACAGCAAAAGTAGCAACATGGACACAAAATAAAACTACAGTAACAAATGGAATATCAACAACATATGAAGTAGGAGATGATTACTCATATAATTGTGGAGTATCAGGTTATACAGGAGGATGGAAGGTATTAGGAGCAGAAAATGGAAAACTATTAATAATGTCAACAGTAGATGTTGGTTCATTAACTGTAAACTTTGGAACTGTATATAGCACAGGAGTTAGCCAATTAAATAATATGTGTGCTAAATATGGAACAAATGCAAGAAGTATAAAGGTAGAAGATATAAACAGAATAACAGGATATAACCCAGCAAACATAGGAAACGGAGCAAAGTATAATGCAGGAAAATGGGATGAATATGGAAACAAAGTAACATATACAGCTAGTAAAAGTACTGCAACAAATGGATTGACCAGTACAGAGGGCTTGGCTAATGGAATATTTGTCCATCCAGATGGAAGACAGATAGGAAAAAATGGGGTAACTTCAATAACGGTAGAGAATACAAAATATGAATATAGTGTAACAACTATGTTATCAAATACAAGTAAGGCTTATAAACTACTATTTAGAAGTGCTGATGATACAGAAGATATTAGTTATTTTCTTGCCAATATATTTGCACGTACTAAAGAAAGAGATGTATCATTTGGATTAAGAACAGCAGGATACGGTTCAATCAATTGTTTTGAAATGTGGACAACAGCTACTTCTGCTAATAACAATAGTGGAAATGAGCATACTAGAGGTGTTCGTGCAGTAGTTCCTATTCAATAAATAATATAAATAAAACTAAAGTGTGCCAATGTGAATTTTAAATTTTGGCACACTATTTTTTCATATAAAATTATTGCAAAAAATATATATATTAGAATATAATAAATAAAAAACAAAAAAGAAGGGATAAACATGCAAATAATAATTAAAGATATTATAGAAAAATGTAATGGGAAGTTAATTCAAGGTAATGAAAATTTACCTTTTGATAAGCTATGCAAAGATACAAGAATTTTAAACAAAGGTGAAATTTATTTAGGAATTCAAGGTGAGAATTTTAATGGAAGTACATTATATGAGCAAGCTCTAGAAAAAGGTGCTATTGCGTGTATTTTACAAGATGTAGAAGTTTCAAATGAAGTATTAAAAAAATATCCAGATGCGACAATAGTTTTAGTGGAAAATACAGTAAAGTGTTTGCAAGAATTAGCGGAATATAAAAGAAGTATATGTAATATTCCAGTAGTAGCAATTACAGGAAGTGTAGGAAAAACAAGTACAAAAGATATGGTAGCAAGTGTATTAGCACAAAAATATAAAGTACTAAAAACACAAGGAAATTATAATAATGAAATAGGTATGCCACTTACAGTACTTAGTTTAAAAGATGAAGAAATAATGGTGCTTGAAATGGGAATGAACTCATTTGGAGAAATAAGTTTGCTTTCAAAAATTGCAAAACCAGATGTGGCAGTTATTACAAACGTTGGAACAGCACATATTGGACTTTTAGGTTCAAGGCAAAATATATTAAAAGCAAAATTAGAAATACTAGATGGTTTAAAGGAAAATGGAACCCTAGTAATAAATTATGATAATGATTTATTAAACAATTGGTATGAAAAGGAAAAAGGAAAATATAATATTATTACATATGGAACACAAAATGGAAGTATGGTTTTAGGGAAAAATGCAGTATTTCATGAAAATGGAACTGATTGCGAAGCTGTTATAAATGAAAAAGAATATAAAGTACATATTTCAGTAGGAGGAGAACACTTTGTATCAAATAGTTTATGTGCATTAAGCATTGCTAAAATATTTGAAATTCCAATTGAGAAAGCATTAAAAGGAATTGAAAATTTTGAACTTACTAAAAAAAGAATGGAAATAAAGCAGGCAAAATGCGGAGCAATGGTTATAAATGATTGTTATAATGCAAATTATGATTCAATGAAAGCTGCACTAGATTATTTAGGAAAATTACCTAATACACCCAAAATTGCAGTATTAGGAGATATGCTAGAATTAGGTGAGTATAGCCAGACCTTACATGAGAGAGTTGGAGAAGTAGTTGCTGAAAATAAAATTGATATACTCATTTGTGTTGGAAATGAATCAAAAAATATTCTTAAAACAGCGGAAAAAGGTGGAATAAAAAATGTATTCCATTGTAACACAAACGAGGAAGCCATAGATATATTAAACAAAGAGTTAAATAAAGATGGCGTAGTTTTGTTAAAGGCATCTAATGGACTAAAGTTTACTGAAATTTGTGATGCTATTTGCTAAAATGAAAGGAATGAATTTGTGTATGAATAAGTTAAAAGTTGGAGTTATATTTGGTGGAATGTCAACAGAACATGATGTTTCAATATCCTCTGGTACTGCAATAATTTGCAATTTAGATAAACAAAAATATGAAGTTTTACCAATATATATTGACAAAAATGGAGTATGGTATAAATACACAAAACCAGTTAAGCAAATTACACAATTATGTGTAGGAGAAAAAATAACAGAACTAGAAAAAATAGAAAATGAATTTGAATATTTAAAAAGTTTAGATGTAGCATTTCCAGTACTACATGGATTGTATGGAGAAGATGGGACAATACAAGGTTTATTAGAATTGCTAAAAGTTAAATATGTAGGCTGTAGAGTGCTTAGCTCAAGCATTTGCATGGATAAGGTATATGCAAAGATAATATTTGATAAAGCTGAAATTTTACAGGCAAATTATGTATATGTGAAAGCAGAAAAAGGAAAATATACATATGTTCATAAAAATCTAGATGAAGAAATATTAGATTTAAATCAAATTGCTAAAAATATACAAAGTACCTTAGGATTTCCTGTTTTTATTAAACCATCTAATTCAGGCTCATCAGTTGGAATAAATAAAGCTGAGAATATAGAAGAATTAAAACAGGCTATTAAATATGCGAGCAAATATGATACTAAAATTTTGATAGAAGAAGAAATAATTGGAAGAGAAATTGAGTGTGCGGTACTTGGAAATACAGAAGTAAAAGCTACTTGCATAGGAGAAATTTTACCAGCTGAAGATTTTTACACATTTGATGCAAAGTATAATAATGCGAAATCTAGGGTAGTAATTCCTGCAAAAATAGAAAATGAAAAACAAGAAGAAGTTAAAAAGCTAGCTATAAAGGCATTTAAAGCAGTAGACGGAAAAGGATTGGCAAGAGTAGATTTCTTTATTAGAAAAAGTGATAATAAAGTATATATAAATGAAATAAATACTATGCCTGGGTTTACTCAAATTAGTATGTATCCAAAACTATGGGAAGAATGTGGATTAACATATTCAACCTTATTAGATAATTTAATAGAATTAGCAATGATTTAGTAAAAAACTATTTAAAACACTAAAAATATATGATATAATAAGGCACATAACAAAAGACGGAGAATTTAAAGGGCATACTAGGGGGAAATCTAAATGATTTTCAAAGATTATTATAAAATATTGGGGTTACCTAATAGTAGTGTAACAGCAGAACAAATAAAACAAGCATATAGAGAACAAGCCAAAAAATACCATCCAGATATTAATACTACTAGCAATTTTTCAGAGGAAAGATTTAAGGATATAAATGAGGCATATAAGACTTTATCAAATGCCTCTTTAAAAAGAAAATATGATAGAATGTGGAATTCTCGTATAGGGAAAAAACAAAAAAGTAGTGGACAAGCCAAAAGAGAAAAGAAATCTGCTATTGCTGAAATTTTTCAAATGTTTTTTGGTGAAATAAAAAATAACAAAGAAAAAAGTGATGATATAAAAGATAAAAAAGTTGCTATAAAGGGAGAAAATATAGAAACTGAAATTACAGTATCTATTTTTGATGCATTTTTTGGCATTGAAAAAAAGTTGGCCTTGAGAGCAATTAATGGAAAGATGAGAGAATTTAGGATAAAAATACCAGCAGGAATTAGAAATGAAGAAAAAATACGTATAATAGGCCAAGGAAAACCTGGTGAAAACGGTGGAAAAGCTGGTGATTTATTAGTAAAAATTCACATAGAAGATGACGAAAAATTTAGATTAAATGGTGTTGACTTACATACAAATTTATATATAACGCCTTGGGAAGCAGCTTTGGGAACAAAATTAAATATTTCCTCTATTGATGAAGAGGTACTTTTATATATACCACAAGGAACACAAAGTGGAGAACAATTAAAACTTAAAGAAAAGGGATATCTTGATGGTAAAGGTGGTAGAGGAGATTTAGTTATAAATATTCAAATAATGATTCCTGTTAATATGACAGACGAAGAAAAAAAATTATTTGAACAATTAAAAGAAATATCAAATTACAATCCAAGGAAAATACATAGTTAACATAAGTTTTATCGCTCGAAAATATTGACATATTGCTAAAAATGTACTATAATTTAATGTAGTGATGAAATTTAACAAAAGATAAACTATGTATTATACTACAATTCATAGAAAAAGGAGTATAAAAGATGGACAAAATACAAGGTAAACACTTTAGTATTACAGATCCTCAAGGAGTAAACACAGTAATTTATAGGGTAAATAAAACACAAAAGGAGTTACTAAAAGAATATCCTAAGTTCACAGTACAACGTTTGGAATATGCAGAAGAACTAAATGGAAATTTAAAAAAGAAAACATTTTTTGTTGATGAACCAGAAAATGAGGAAGAATTAGTAATTTTATCTTTTGGAGAGGACAAAGTAGTTATAAATATGGGTATTTTAGAAGAAAACAAAGTAAAAATAGCAAAACGTCCTATACCAATTAAGTTTGATACTTTATATTCAGAAAAAGAGCAAGAATATAAAGAATTTAGATATACACCTGACTTGAAAAGGCCTATATCAATAATAGATCCAGAAACAACTGAAGAAATCAAACCAATTTTATATTTTGATGAAGAAACAAATGAGGTAAAGGGAAAATGCAAATTACAACCATATAAGTCATATTTTGCATTTGAAATTAGAGAGAGTAAGGAAAGTTAGAAGGGAGTCTTTATATGAGTAGTACAACTGTACATTCAAATAATAACCAAAGATGTAAAACAGAAATAACAGGAATGGGAATAGTGTTTAATACCCGTGAAAATAAATATGAAATTGAAGTAGGTCAAACTTTGGATAAGGTATTAAAAGACCATATTCAAGAACAAGGCGAAATGGGAATTAGTGTTGAAAGTGGCTACATACAAAAAACTAATGATGGCAGCAAACTAGTAACTGCCGATGGAGTTAAGTCTATGAAAAATCCAAGAGCATATGAAGTTATTTCTAAACAAAGAGAACAAAGAAGAGAAAGAAGCGGAAAAGCAAAACAAGTTGAAATAGATAGATAAGACTAATGAAAAGGTGATGAAAATCATATGAATATAAAAAGAACATTAAAAGATAATAAAGTAAGTTTAATAATAATAGGAGTTCTATGGATTGTTTTAGCAATAATCCTAGTTTCTCCAATTGCATATTCCATTGTTGAATCTATGAACAATGGAATTTTTGATTTTAGCAAATTTATAGGGATAATATTTGATAATATTAGTCATTTCAATACATTTGGTAAAATATTTGATGAAAAATATATAGGAGTATTTTTTAAGGCACTAGGATATTACACAATTATATATATAGTATTTTCAACAATAGGATTATTTAAATCAAAATCAAAAAGTGAATATAAAGATATTGAACATGGCTCAAGTGATTGGAGCGAAGGTGGAGAAGAATACAAGGTACTAAGTAGAAATAAAGGTATTTTGTTAGCACAAGACCATTATTTACCAGTAGATAAGAGAGGAAATATAAATGTATTAGTAGTCGGTGGTTCTGGTTCTGGTAAATCAGCATCATACTCAATACCAAATGCTTACCAAATGCTAGGTTCATATGTGTTTACTGATCCAAAAGGTGAATTATATGATAAAACTTCAGGATTTTTAAAACAAAATGGGTATGAAATAAAGGTTTTAAACTTAGTAAATCCAGCTAATAGTGATGGATATAACCCATTAATGCACATATCAAGTGAAATAGATGTAGATGTTATTGCAAATACAATAGTAAAAGGACAAAAATCAGAGGCAGGTAGTGGCTCAGACCCATATTGGGATGATATGGCAGAGATGTTATTAAAAGCATTAATATACTATTTAATAGCAACTAGACCAGAGGAAGAGCAAAACTTAGCAAGTTGTTCTGAATTAGTAAGAGCAGCAAATACAAATGGTGGTAGCAACTTATTAACAGAGCTTATGAATCAATTACCATATGACCATCCAGCTAGAATGAATTATAAATCAATAGAAATAGCACCAGAAAAAACTTATGGATCAATACTAAGCTCATTACAATCTAAACTTGGTAAATTTGACTCAAAAGAAATTGCAGAAGTAACCTCAACAGATACAATTAACTTTGAAGAAATTGGTAGCAAAAAAACAGCAGTATATGTTATATCTTCAGATACACATACAGCATATGACTTTTTATTAACAATATTCTTCTCACAAATGATACAACAACTATATAATTTTGCAGATGAAAATGGTGGCAGATTAAAAGTACCTACTTTCTTTATTTGTGATGAGTTTGCTAATATTGGTAAAATACCAGACTTTGATAAAAAAATATCAACAAGTAGAAGTAGAGGAATTTCATTTAGTGTTATTTTACAAAACTTAGATCAATTAGAGGCTGTATATGAAAAATCATATGAAACTATTATGGGTAACTGTGATACACACGTATTTTTAGGAAGTAACTCTTTTAAAACGGTAGAATATTTTTCAAAGGCTTTAGGAGAAAAAACAATTGTAAGAGATAGTACATCAATAAATAGAGATAAAAATTATCATAGACAAGGTATTAGCGAATCAGACCAAGTATTAGGAAGAGCATTAATGACACCAGATGAGTTAAGAAGAATGGATAATGATGAATGTATTATTTATGAAAAGGGAATTAAGCCAATTAAAGCAAAAAAATATTATTATTTTGAAAGCCCAATGGCTAGAAAGTTGGCAGCAAATACATTAAATCACTTAGACTTTAATGTAGGAGATAGAGGAAAATGGAGGAAGTATAATCCATATAATCCTTATGTAGAAGATGAAGAAGACAGTAAGAAAAATGATTTAAAGGTTGAATCATTGGATGATTTATTTGATGATATAGATGATAAGAAAGAAGATACAAATAAGCAAGAAGAAAATAAGGCAAATGAAAAAAATATACCAGAAAATAAATCAAGTGAATTAGATATAGAAAATATAGAAGAAAATGAAAAACAAGAGATAAATAAAATAGAAGATGATGCACCAATGCTACCACAAGAAGATGATGAAAATGAGATATTTTCAGTAGATGTTCAAAAAGAATTAGAAGCAAAATTTGATGAACTATTTGGACCAATAGATGATGAAAATTAAAAATAAAAAATAAATGATAAATAATAAGTATTTATCATTTATTTTTTTGCATTTTATAATTATTATAAATTAATGATAAATAATGAGATAATAAAATAATAAAACAATTAAATAATTAAATAAAATAATAAAATAATAAAATAATAAAATAATAAATAATTAAATAATTAAATAATTAAATAATTAAATAACAAAATAGTAAAATAATAAAACAATTAAATAATTAAATAATTAAATAATTAAATAACAAAATAATAAAATAATAAAACAATTAAATAATTAAGTAATTAAATAATAAATAATAAAATAATAAAATAATAAATAATTAAGTAATTAAATAATAAAAATAAAATAATAAATAATTAAGTAATTAAATAATAAAAATAAAATAATAAATAATTAAGTAATTAAATAATAAAATAACAAAATAACAAAATAACAAAATAACAAAAAAATAAAATAATAAATAATTAAATAGTAAAATAATAAAATGACAAAGTAATAAATGAAGAAAAATAATCAAAGTAATAAAATAAAAAACATATGATGTATGTAAAAGTGTAAAAAACAAAGTTAACTCAAAAAGACAATATAAGATGAAGAGTATACAGCGTCAGCATCAATTTGACAAGAAAATGCTAGTAGGATTGAATAGAAAAACTAAAAACAAAAAGACAATATTAGAAAACAGAAATAATCTATAAGCAAACTAAAGAAACAAACTGACTGATAAAATTAGAATAATGTAGTGCCAAAATACAACAAAATATGACTAAAAAATGGTTCAAAAACCTTTCGGATGTAAAGAAAAATTAAAAAAGCCACAAAAACGCACAAAGGTATACATAAAACTGAAAAAATGAAAAAATCTTAGAGAAGAAAACATAAAATGAGATATGGCAAAACATAAAAATACTGAATGATTGACAAAAAGCCAATAAAATACGACATAGGTATTGACTAAACTTACAATATAATATACAATAGTGATGTGAACATAAAAATACATCTAAGCAAAATATATGCTAACAAAAAATGTATAAAACTGTAAATAAAAAATGGTAGAAATAATTTATAAAAATAAAGATAATTAATTAAAATAAAAATAATTAAATTATAAGTTATAAAAAATTAATAAATAATATAGGAGGAAAAATGAAATTTATACATATTGCTGATATGCATTTTGATACACCATTTACTATTTTAAATTCAAAAGGTGATTTTGGAAAAATAAGAAGAATGGAACAAAGGGAAATATTAAAAAAAATAATAAATTATATAAAAGAAAATGATATTAATTATTTATTTATCGCCGGTGATTTTTATGAACATAATTATATCAGAAAAAGTACAATAGATTATATAAATGAATTATTTAAACAAATACCAAAAACAAAGATATTTATTACACCAGGAAATCATGACCCATATGTAGTTAATTCTATGTATAAAAATTTTGAATGGAATAATAATGTAAAAATATTTAGCTCTAAAATAGAAAAAGTAGAAACAGAAGAAGCTAATATTTATGGAATGGGGTTTGATGATTTTTATTGTGAAAAGTCTGATATTGAAAATATTATATTAGAAGATAAAAATAAAATAAATATTTTAATTACTCATGGAAGCATTAATGCCAGCGATAAATTGCAATTAGCATATAATCCTATAAATAAAAGTAAATTAAAAGAAATTGGTTTTGATTATGTAGCACTTGGACATATTCATAAACTTGACTATAATACAGAGAAAAATCAGAATATAGTATATCCAGGTTCTACAATTGCAATGGGATTTGATGAACTTGGAAAGCATGGGTTTATTGTTGGAAACGTTGAAAAGGATAAGTTAGATTTAGCATTTATTCCAGTAGATAATAGAGAGTTTAAAGAAGTAGAAATTGATATAACTGAAATAAACGATGAAGAAGAATTAATAGAAAAAATAAATAATTTATATTTAGGAGAAAGAAATTTGTATAAAATAATTTTAATAGGTAATAGAAATTTTGAAATAAATATAAATAATTTATATAAATTTACTACTAGAGAAAATATTATAAAAATAAAAGATAAAACAAAATTAAATTATGATTTAGAAAAAATGGCAAATGACACCACATTGAAAGGAATTTTTATAAATGAAATTAGAGATGAATTAAATAAAAATAATTATACAAAAGAGGAATTAGATAAAATATTAGAAATAGGACTTTCTATTTTAGATAATTAAATAAAATATTTTAAAATTAAGGAGAAAATAATTGAAAATAAAAAATATAAAAATAAATAATTATGGAATTTTAAAACAAAAAGAAATAGATTTAAAAAATAATATAAATATTATTTATGGAAAAAATGAAACAGGAAAATCTACTTTATTAAATTATTTAAAAAATATTTTCTATGGAATTTCTAAAAACAAAAATGGAAAAGAAATATCAGATTATGAAAAATATTTACCATGGACAGGAGAAAATTTTTCAGGAAAAGTAAAATACCAATTAGATAATGATGAAACTTTTGAGGTGTATAGGGACTTCAATAAGAAGAATCCGGCGATAGTTAACTCGAATTTTGAGGACATTTCTAGTGAATTTAAAATTGACAAAAAGGATGGAAATCAATTTTTCTATGAACAAACAGGATTGGACCAGAGTACATACTTATCTACTATAATGGCACCACAACAAGAGGTGATTTTAGATAACCAGTCTAAAGACATTTTGATACAAAAACTGTCAAACATAACGGGAACAGGGGAAGATAAGGTATCATTTCAGAAAGCAATAGACAAGTTAAACAAGAGGATGATTGAAGAGATAGGAACTAATAGAACTCAAGATAGACCACTAAATGTGATACAAACAAAGATGAAAATGCTACTTGATGACTTAAAGACAAAAAAACAGGTTGAAGAGCAAAAGCAAATCTTGATTAAAGACAAAAAAGAGTTAAAGCAAAAACTGGAACAAGAAAAACAAAAAAATGACAATCTAAATAGATTAAATTTATTACTTAATAAATATCAAATTGAATTAGAAAAAAATAATTTAAAAAATAAAATGAAAAATGAAAATGAAGAAAAAATAAAAAATAAAATAGAAGAGAAAAATAATTTGATAAAAAATAATTCAAAAAATGTAAAATTAAATTCACAAAAAAAATTAAGTAAAAATAAAAAAATAAATTATTTAATTTTTTGTATAATTTTTATTTTATTAATTATTTTAAATTTATTTAATTTTAATTTATTAAAAAATAAAATAATAAATTATTTAATTTTATTTTTAATTCCAATTGAAATAATAATATTTATTTTATATTTATTAAAAAATAAAAAAATAAATAAAGAAAATACTAAAAATTTAAAAATAGAAAATGAATTAAGAGAAAAAGTTACAGTATTAGATAGTCAAATAAATTTATTAGAAGAAAATACAAGGAAATTACAAAAGGAAATAGAAAACGAAAAGGAAGAAATATTAATCAAATTTAATTTAGAAAAACAAGAATGCTGTTTAAATGAAAAAATTGATTTTAATATAGAACAAAAGGATGAACTTGAAAAAGAACTAGAACATTCAAATCAAAAAATAGTGGAATATAAGTTAAAATTAAATAGTATTGAATATGAAGAAAATGATATAAATAATAAATTAGAAACTTTTATTACTAAAGAAGAGGAGTATGAATGTTTAGAAGATCAATTAAATGAATTAGAAGAAAAAAATAAATGCATATTAGGTACAAAAGAGTTATTAGAAAGAGCATATGAAAAAATGAAAAATAATGTTACGCCCAAATTTACTCAAAATTTATCTAATATTGCAAGCGAAATTTCAAATGGAAAATATAAAAAAGTAATATTTAATGAAGAAAAAGGATTAATGGTAGAATTAGAAAGTGGAGAATATATTTCTGCAAATAGATTAAGTACAGGAACGATTGATGAATTATATTTATCTTTAAGACTTTCAATGCTTGATGAAATATCAAAGGAAAAAATGCCAATTATATTAGATGAAGTTTTTGCATATTTTGATGATGAGAGATTGAAAAATTGTTTAATATATTTAACAAAACAAGCACAAAATCACCAGATTATTATTTTAACTTGTAGTAATAGAGAAAAACAAATTTTAGATTTACTTAATATAGAGTATAATTTAGTTGAATTATAAGCATATTTATGTTATAATAATTCTGTTTATTAATAAAAGAGGAGAAAAAATAATGTTTCAAAAGTTAGATGAAGTTGAAAAACGCTATGAAGAAGTTACAAAAAAAATTAGTGATCCTGAAGTAATTGGTAACCAAGCACAATGGCAATCACTTATGAAAGAACATGCAGAAATTGAACCAGTAGTTCTAAAATATAGAGAATATAAAAAAGCTAATCAAGCAATAGAAGATGCAAAAGAAATGCTAAAAGACCCTGAAATGAAAGAACTAGCAGAAATAGAAATTGAAGAAAATAAAGAGAAATTACCTAAATTAGAAGAGGAAATTAAAATTTTATTAATTCCAAAAGATCCAAATGATGATAAAAACGTAATTTGTGAAATTCGTGGTGGAGCCGGAGGAGAAGAAGCAGCTTTATTTGCAGGTACTTTATTTAGAATGTATTCTATGTATGCAGAGAAAAAACATTGGAAATTAGAAATATTAAACGAAAATGAAACTGGGCTTGGAGGATATAAAGAAATTTCTTTTATGATTACAGGAAAAGGAGCATATAGTAGATTAAAATTTGAAAGTGGAGTTCACCGTGTACAAAGGGTTCCAGATACAGAAGCTAGTGGTAGAATTCATACATCAACTGCAACTGTAGTAGTACTACCAGAAGTAGAAGATGTAGAAATAGAAATTAATCCAGCAGATATTAAAATGGAAGTATTTAGAGCATCAGGAGCAGGAGGACAACATATTAATAAAACATCTTCAGCAGTTCGATTAATACACATTCCAACAGGAATGGTAGCTGAGTGCCAAACTGAAAGATCTCAATTTCAAAACAGGGACTATGCTATGAAATTGCTTCGTTCAAGGTTATATGAACAAGAAAAAGCAAAACAAGACAGTGAAGTAGCAAATGCAAGAAAAAGTCAAGTTGGTAGCGGCGATAGAAGTGAAAAAATAAGGACATATAATTATCCACAAGGTCGTATAACAGACCACAGAATTGGGCTTTCAATATATCAAATGGAGAACTTTTTAAATGGTGATTTAGATGAAATGATAGATAGCTTAATTACAGCAGACACCGCAGAAAAATTAAAAGGTAGTGAAGAAGAATAAAATAAATTCCTTTGAAATAAAATTAATTAAGAAATTTTATTTCAAAGGAGTTTTTATTTTGAGTGAAATACTAAAAACCACTTTAATTGGGTTATTTTTTGGAACTTTTGGAACAACAATAGGGGGAATAATAGGCGTAAGGTTTAAAAATCCATCAAAAAAATTTTTAAGTTTTATTCTAGCATTTGCGTCAGGGCTTATGCTTGCAATTGTATGTTTTGATTTATTACCAGAAGCATTTAATTTGACAAATTTGCCAATTGCATTTTTAGGAATATTTTTGGGAATTGTTATGATGATTGTGTGTGATTTATTAGTAGATAAAAAGTTTAATAAATCTACTAGATTTAAAGAAGGAAAAAACACGTTGCTAAAAACAGGGATAGTTGTAAGTATTGGTTTAGCATTGCATAATTTACCAGAAGGATTAGCTATTGGTTCTGGATTTGGAGCATCAATTAAACTTGGGTTATCTTTGGCAATTGCAATATGTTTACATGATATACCAGAAGGTATTTCGATGGCAGTTCCTATGAAAAATGGAGGAATGAAAAAGTCTAAGGTAATTTTTTATGTTGTGCTTTCTGGTGTTACAACAGGTGTAGGAGCATTTTTAGGGGCATTAGTTGGCGGAATTTCACAAAGTATTATTGCAATGTGTTTAGCTTTTGCAGCTGGTGCAATGATATATATTGTTTCTGGAGAACTTACGCCAGAAGCAAATAGTTTATATCATGGAAGAATGACGGCTGTAGGGAGTATGTTAGGATTACTTATAGGAATTTTTGCAATGTCAATTTAATATTTAGAGTTGTAAGTTAAAAATCAGTGTGATAAAATGTTATAAGAAAAGTGGCTTCGCCACATGTACAGGGTTGCTTTGCAACCCGTACAGCCCAAGTTAACTTAACCTTATTGTATAGGGAAAATCTTTGATTTTCCCTATACAATAAGAACGGAGATATTAATGGAAAAATCTTATGAATGGATGAAATATCATGATTTTAGCAATTTTACAGAGGGAGAAGTAGCAACTTTGAAAAAAGCAAAGTTGATCCAAGAAACTTCTTCTAAATTAATAGTGATGTTGGATGGATTAGACGAAGAGCAGATTAGAGAGGTAATAAAAATTTGCAAAGGAAAAAAAGGTGTAGTAATTAAGTTATTACCAGCAGAAGTAAATAAATTATTATCAATGAATATAAGGTTAAATCCAGAGGAATTTAATGTGGCATATAGTTGTAATACAGTTGCGCAAGCACCTTTAGAGGTTATAGAACAACTGGGAGTTAGAAGTGTTTTAGTTGGAGCACTAGAAAATAATAGTGTTCAGGAAATGTCAAAAGAAAAATATAAACAAATTTATGTAATATTACAAGATATAGTAAAAGAAGCAAATAGGAAGAAAAGTGAATATGCAAGATTTATTACAGTATATAAAAAATTAGCTAGAACATTAACTTATGATGGAGAGCAAATAGAAAGAGAAGAAAAAGATACTCAAGAAGATGATAAAACATATAATTGCAGAAATTTAGAAAATGGATTATTACAAGGAAAATGCGTATGTGTAGGGTATTCTGAAATATTAAAACAAGTATTAAGTTTATTAAATATAGATAGTAAAATTTGTTTAAGTGAAGTTGCAGAAAATGGAGAAACACATTCATATAACCAAGTTAAAATCGACGGAATATGGTATAATACAGATTTGACGTGGGATAGTGAAAATATGAAAAAACATAAGCCAATGAAGTATTGCTTAAAAAGTGATAAAGATTTCAGAAGCGGAGTAGCAAAAGAAGAAGAATGTTTACACTATTCAACAAATGAAAATGTAGAAGTATGTACAGCATCATATGAAACGAATAAAAATAGATTAATTAATTTGATTAATAAAGTTTGGGACATGTTTAGAAAACCAAAAAAACAGTTAATGGAAAGTCAAACAATAACGCCAAATAAGTTTAGACAAAAATATATGCAAAAAGTTGATACAAGTCTTATAAATACTACAAGAAACGAAGTTGTAAAACAAAAAGAAAATGATGAAATGGAAAAGTAAAGAAAATTTGTTTGTAATATTTAATAAAATGTATTGACTTTAAATCTTCAATTTATATATAATGTAATAGCAAAAATTAAGAGGGAAAATAAAGTTAAAAAATAATTTGAATTTTTTTACTGAATTTATACCTTGAGGAAGGAATGAAATTACAAATGCAAAATTTAATAGAAGGACTAAATGATAAACAAAAAGAAGCAGTTCTTGCTACGGAAGGACCATGTTTGGTAATTGCAGGGGCAGGTTCAGGAAAAACAAAAGTACTAACACATAAAATAGCATATTTAATATCAGAAAAAAATGTAAGGCCATATAATATTTTGGCAATTACATTTACAAATAAAGCAGCAAGTGAAATGAAACAAAGAGTTGAAAAGATAGTTGGAGATGTTGCACAGGAAATGTGGATGGGAACTTTTCATTCTATATGTGTAAAAATTCTAAGAAGATTTATTGATAGAATTGGTTTTGATACATCTTTTTTAATATTTGACACATCTGACCAAAAAACAGTGGTAAAAGAATGTTTAAAGGCGTTAAATATAGATGATAAAACTTTTTCAGATAGAAGTGTTTTATCAGAAATTAGTAATGCTAAAAATGAAATGTTAACTCCAAAACAGTATCAAACAAAATATGCAGGAGATTTTAGAAAAGAAAAAATTGGACAAGTGTATGAGTTATATCAAAAAAGGTTAAGAGAAAATAATGCCATTGATTTTGATGACATTATAAATTATACAATTGAAATATTAAGCGAGAATCCAGATGTTTTACAATATTATACTGAAAAATTTAAATATGTATTAGTAGATGAATATCAAGATACCAATAAAGCACAATTTACATTAGTAACAATTTTAGCATCACGTTATGGAAATATTACAGTTGTTGGAGATAATGACCAAGGGATATATAGCTTTAGAGGAGCAGATATTAGTAATATTTTAAATTTTGAAAAAGATTTTCCAGGAACAAAAATTATCAAATTAGAGCAAAATTATCGTTGTACTGGAAATATTTTAAAAGCTGCAAATGCAGTAATAAAACATAATGAAAATAAATATGAAAAGAAATTGTGGACTGAAAATGAAGAGGGAAGTTTACCTTGTTTATATCAGGCAGAAGACGAATATGATGAAGCAAACTATGTAGTAAAACAAATTGAACACTTAAAAACAGAAGAATACTTAAAACCAAAAGATTTTGCAATTTTATATCGTATGAATGCGCAATCAAGAGCGATAGAGGATATTTTAAGAAGAGAAAATATACCATATAAAATTGTAGGTGGATTAAAATTCTATGAAAGAAAAGAAATTAAAGACGCTATTGCATATTTAAGATTAATTTATAATACATCAGATAATTTATCTTTAAAAAGAATTATAAATGAACCGAAACGTGGAATTGGAAAAACAAGTTTAGATAAAATACAAGAAATTTCAGATAGAACTGGAACTTCAATGTATGAAATAATTAAGCATGCAGAAGAATATGACTTGAACAGAGTAAAGGCAAATTCAGATGAGTTTATAAATTTAATAGAAGATTTAAGAACAAAAAGAGAACAACTTAATATTTCAGAATTATTAAAAGAAGTTTTGAGTAAGTCTGGTTATACCAAAGCTCTAGAATTGGAAAATTCAGTTGAGGCTGAAACAAGAATGCAAAACTTAGAGGAATTTTTAACTGTAGCAATAGAGTTTGAAGAAGAATCAGCAGATAACACTTTAGCAGAATTTTTGGAAAGTATTACATTAACAAGTGATATAGATGAAATGCAAGATGAAGACAATACAGTTACTTTAATGACTTTACATAGTGCTAAGGGACTAGAATTTCCAGTAGTATTTTTAGTTGGAATGGAAGAAGGAATTTTTCCTGGCTACAAATCAATTGGGGAACCTAGAGAGTTAGAAGAGGAAAGACGTTTATTTTATGTAGGAATTACTAGAGCTAAACAATTTTTACACTTAACCTGTGCAAAACATAGAACAATATTTGGTTCGACAAGCTATAATGCAGTTTCAAGATTTATTAAAGAAATTCCAGACAATTTATTGGATGGAGTTGTTAATAATGATCAAGAAGAAAAATTTAATGATATGCCATATAATTGGGAATATGGAAAAACACCA
This sequence comes from uncultured Clostridia bacterium, assembly GCA_934122125.1. Lineage (GTDB taxonomy): Bacteria > Bacillota > Clostridia > TANB77 > CAG-508 > CAG-273. Next base: position 17,141 of record CAKOVW010000007.1, read on the forward strand.
GCAGGCAAGGTAACAACATATAAGTTTGATGAAGCAAAAACAGAGATAAAACCCAAATCTACATATCAGTTTAGAACAGCAGAGAGCTTTTTAAATTCTTTATCTCAAAAACAAGCAAATTCAGGTGTTGATGTTACAAAATATAAAGAAAGAATGAGGATTTATCATAAGAAGTTTGGCGAAGGAATAATACAAAAAATTGAGGCTGAAGGCGATGATTATAAACTAGATATTCAATTTGATAAATCTGGACATAAAAGGCTTATGGCAAAGTTTGCAAATTTAGAAATTATTTAAGAGCAGAAATTTATTTTCTGTTCTTTTTTTGCCAATTTTCAAGAAAATAATTTTGTATAAAATTTCAAAAATTGCTCATAATAGATATGAAATAAATTAGAAGGAAAGGAAGGATAAATATGCCAAATTTAAATCAATTAGAATTACAACATTTAAGACATTTAATAGGAGCACATGAAACTGCATACCAAAAGTTAAATACATTTTCTTCACAAGCAGTAGATCCACAAATTAAGCAAATGTTTGCGAAATCTGCACAAGATGCTTTAAATACAAAACAAAAATTAATGTCATTTCTTAATGATTAATTAGAAAGGAGAATAAGTAATGGACGAAAAAACAATGGTAAATGATATTTTAGGAAGTGTAAAAGCGGATTTGACAGCATACCAAACAGCTATAACTGAAGCTGAAAATATGCAATTAAGACAAACACTTCAACAAATTAGAAATGGGGACGAAAGTTTCCAATATGAACTATTTAAGGTTGCACAAACAAAAGGATATTATCAACCAGCTCAAAAAGCAACTGTAACAGAAATACAAACAGTTAAAGATGAATTAAATCAATAATATTTTGTAATACACCAAAAATATTAGGGAAACTTAATATTGATGGTGTATTTTTATGCAAAAATTCTTTACCAATTATATTAAAACACTTGTAATTTTGACTAATTTATTATAAAATATAGAAGAAATTAATAATGAATAGGAGTGTTTAAAATTAGTAGTTTTAGAAAATTTGCAATGTTTTTTAGAACATCAGTAAAGATAATAATATTAACTATTATATCTGCATTTCTTATCATAAGTGCAGTAGCATTCTTCTATAAGCCAACATATGCGGTTTCCTTAAATGGGCAAATTATAGGCTATACGGAAAATAAAACAGATTTGCAAAATAAAATAAATAATTATATGGAAGGAAATACAGAAGAAGGAATTGCATTTAGACAGATTAATTCTGTACCAGAGTATACATTATGTTTGCTAAAAAAGGACATTACACCAAATGATGATGAAATATATACAAAAGTAACAGAAAACGGTACACAATATTATAAATATTATGCAATTACCGACGATAAAAAAGAAAAAGTATATGTGTCTACATTTAAAGAAGCAGAAGAAGTAATAGCAAAATTAAAAAAGAAAAACAGTGCTAATCAAAAGGATTTAGGAATAGTAGAAAAATATGATACTCAAACAAAAGAATTTACATCAGTAGAAAAAAGTGTATCTAAATTATATGAAACACCAAAAGTTACATATGTAGCAAGTGCATATTCTGGCAATGTATCAGGTGTATCTAATACAAAAGTAAATTTAGGAATTACATTAATTAGACCAATTTCAGGTATTATAACATCAAGATTTGGAAGCTATGAAAGTATACGTAGCTTTGGACATAGAGGTTTAGATATTGCAGCACCTACAGGAACATCAATAAAAGCGGCAGCAGGTGGAACAGTAACAGTAGCTGGTTGGAACAATTCATATGGATATATGATTAAAATATCACATGGAAATGGTGTAGAAACAGTTTACGGACACTGTAGCAAATTACTAGTATCAAAAGGCCAAACAGTAACACAAGGCCAAATTATTGGAAAAGTAGGAAATACAGGTGATTCAACAGGTCCACACTTACATTTGGAAGTAAGAGTAAATGGAGTTTTATACAACCCACAAAATTATGTATATTAAAATAATAAAAATTCTCCAGTTTAGCTGGAGAATTTTTATTATTTTAATATACAGCAATGTTAAGTTACTTTGGACTGTATATATTTGCAAAGCTACTTTTATTGTTTTATAGTTACAAAATGTTTAAAACCTATTTCTAGTGCATTATTTTTCATAATTAAAGTTCCACATTCTTTTAGTTTGTTTGCAAAAACTTTAGAATTTGTAATACATTTTGCAAATTCAGTAATACAAGTGTAAAATTTAATTTTATCAATTAATTCAGTATTTGTATTACTCATTAATAAATAATATTTATCTTTATATTCATATAAGGTAATAGATTTAGCTAATTTTTTAGTACAATTAAATAATCTATTTTTACTTAAAAAAACTAAAAAATCATTAAAATCATCAAATGAGTAAAAACAGTAAACAGCCTGAGTTGAACTTGGAGTAATATTTTTTCTCTTTACAGTAAATTTCTTTTTAGAAACTTTGGATTTTTCCTCTGGAGGAAGTTTGGTAATTGTAAAAATAAAATTAGTATCAGCCATTACTAAGGCTTCAACTTTTAAATTATAATCTTCTGGATCAAAACCTGTTTCCTTTTTAGCCTGCTCAAGCATGTCAAGTAAAATATCTTGAGCTTCAGCAGAGTTAGACATAAAAACATGAAAGTCAATTTCTTTTTCAGCCAAATCTTGGATTGTTAAAGTAATTCTTATTTTATTGTCATTTAATTTTTCAAATTTCATTAGGTGTCCTCCATATATCAATCTAATAATATTATACTACTAATACCCCCTAAATGGAACCAACAATTTATGGAAATTTTAATTTTATTAATTGGGGTGTATTAGGTATAACATATAATTGCAAAAAATAAAATACTTTTATGTGAAAATATTGTAATTTATCTTGAAAAAAACACTAAATGAATATATAATACTAGCATATTAATCTACTAAGGAGGAACATTAATGGCAACAAGAGAAAAAAATATATGGATATTACTTTTATTTATTTTGTCAGGAATTGTAGTAGGAGGATTACTAGGAGATTTAGCATCACATGTAGATTTTTTGTCATGGCTATCTTATGGTGAAGAATTTGGACTAGCTACTCCAATAGAATTAAACCTAAATGTAGTAAAATTAACATTTGGGCTTATGTTTAAAATAAATATAGCAAGCATAATTGGAATAGTATTAGCAATATTTATTTATAAAAAAATCTAACAAATAAGTAAAAGATAAAATAGGGGAAAAACTTTTATTAAATAAGAATTTATTCAAAAATAATTTAAAATGGGGGCTATTTAGAAAGGATGGTTTTATATGCCAATTAAAATGAAACAGCTCCCAATTTCAGAAAGACCATATGAAAAATTAGAAATGTATGGAGAAAATACATTATCAAATGCAGAATTACTAGCGATAATTATAAAAAGTGGTACAAAAGAGGAAAGCTCAATTACGCTAGCACAAAAAATACTTTCACTAGGAAAACAAAAAAATTGTGAACAGGATAGTTTTACATTTTTACAAGAACTATCCATTAATGAACTAATGCAAATCAAACGGAATAGGCAAAGTAAAGGCAATTCAAATAAAAGCTGTATGTGAACTTGCAAAAAGAATTTCAATACCAATTGATAAGCAAAAAATAAAAGTAAAAACCCCACAAGATGTATCAAATTTAGTAATGAATGAACTAAAAGTAGAAAAAAGAGAAATAGTGAAAGTAATAATATTAAATTCCCAAAATGTTGTAATAAAAATAAAAAATATATCACTTGGAGGAACTAACTCTGTAAATGTTGACCCGAAAGATTTATTTGCAGAAGCAATAAGAGTAGGAGCACCAAAAATAATAGTAGTGCATAATCATCCAAGTGGAAATTCAATGCCAAGTCAGCAGGATATAGAGTTTACAGAAAGAATGGAACAAGCCTCTAAAATATTAGGAATCCAGTTATTAGATCATATTGTAATTGGGTATAATGAATATACAAGCATAAAATCATATTTATTAGAAAGGAAGAATTTAAGATGAAATTAATGGGATGGAATTCCAAAGACATAGGCGTAGACTTAGGAACAGCCAATATTATAATTACTATAAAAGGAAAAGGAATAGTGTTAAATGAACCATCGGTAGTTGCAATAGACAAAAATAATGGTTCAATTTTGGCTACAGGTTCAGAAGCAAAAGAAATGCTAGGAAGAACACCAAATGACATAATAGCAATTAGACCTTTAAAAGATGGTGTGATAGCAGATTTTACAGCAACACAACTTATGCTTAAATCTATGCTTCAAAGAGTGTGCCAAAGATACAATGCAGGTAGACCAAGAGTGGTAGTAGGGGTTCCATCAGGAATTACAGAAGTAGAAGAAAGAGCTGTTGAAGAATCTGTAATACAAGCTGGTGCAAAAGAGGTATATATAATTGAAGAACCAATGGCAGCAGCAATAGGAGCAAATTTAGAAGTTGCAGAGCCTAATGGAAATATTGTAGTAGATATTGGAGGAGGAACAACAGAAGTTGCAGTTGTTTCTTTAGGAGGAATTGTAGTTAGTAATTCACTTAGAATAGCAGGAGATGAACTAAATGAGGACATTATTAATTACGTAAAAAGAGAAATGAACTTAGCAATTGGAGAAACAACAGCTGAACAAGTAAAAATAAATATTGGATGTGCTAAACCATTACTAACAGAAGAAACAATGGAAATTAGAGGAAGAAATTTAAGCAATGGGCTTCCAGAGATAATGCATATAACATCAACACAAGTACAAGAAGCAATGCATGAATCAATTGAAAAAATAATAGATGTAATAAAACAAACATTAGAAAGAACGCCACCAGAGCTTGCATCTGATATTATGGAAAGAGGAATTGTACTAACAGGTGGAGGAGCATTGATTAAAAATTTTGACAGTTTATTAGCAGAAAGAACAGAAATGCCAGTATATATAGCAGACCATCCACTAGAATGTGTAGCAAAAGGAGCAGAAAAAACTTTAGAAGACTTAGAAAAACTAAGAACAGTATTAAATAGCTCTAGAAGAAGATAATTTTGAGAGGTAATAATGTATAAAAACAAAAAGACAGGGATAATAGGTATTATAATAACTGCAATTATACTAATAGCAATTGTTATATTGTCTAATACAGATATTAAAAAAGTTTCATTTGTAGAGAATATTTTTAGTAGTATTGTAATGCCAATTCAAAATGGACTTACTTACTTAAAAAATAAAATAGAAGGAAATGATAATTTTTTTACAGATGTAAAAAATTTACAAGCTGAAAATGATGAGTTAAAAAAGAAAAATAGTGAATTAGAACAATCTCTAAGAGAATTAGAAATTATCAAATCTGAAAATGAAACATTAAAAGAATATGTTAATTTAAAAGATAAATATTTAGAATATAAAACATTACCCGCATATATTATAAATAAAAATATAAATAATTATGAAAGAACTTTAGTAATAAATGTGGGTAGTAAAAACGGAATAAAGCCTAACATGACTGTAATTGCAGATAAAGGGCTAGTTGGTTATGTAATATCTACAACTGAGAATACATCAAAGGTGCAAACAATTATAGATAGTTCTACATCTGTAAGCAGTATTATTAGTACTTCAAAAGAGGCAATTATTGCTACAGGAACTTTAGAGGGAAATTCTATATTAAAGGCATCATATATACCAACAGAAGCGGATTTAATAGAAAATGATAATGTAGAAACATCTGGATTAGGTGGAATTTATCCAAAAGGAATACACATAGGAACAATTAAGCAAATTGTTAATACCAAAAACAATATAGATCGTTATGCATATATTGAAACTGCAGTAGATTTTTCAAAACTACAAACAGTACTAGTTATTACAAATGAATAGATTTATATAGTAATATAACACTACAAATGTATGAGATTATTAATAAAAAAAGAAAGGAAAAACATGAAAAAAGCAATAGCAATAATAAGCCTAATAATTGCATTTTTTATAATATATTTTTTACAGACTAACTTTTTTACTTGGTTTACAATAGGAGGAATAATGCCAAACTTATTTATAATGCTAGTATTATTTATAGGACTGTTTGTAGGCAAAAAGTTGGGCTTTATATTAGGTATTGTATTTGGACTTATTTTAGATTTTTTGTTAGGACAAAATGTAGGGATTACAGCATTTTTGCTAGCAATAATTGGGCTTGCTGCAGAGTACTTGGATAAAAGCCTTTCAAAAGATAGCAGAATAATGCTGATGTTAATTGTAATAGCAGGAACTGTATTTTTTGAAGTGGGATATTACATATTCAAAATTATAAGGTATGGTGCAATATTTGAATTTGTGCCATTCATCAAAATACTATTAATCGAAATAGTTTTTAATATTATTTTAGTAATTATATTATATCCACTTATACAAAAATTTGGAAATAAATTAGAAGAAATATTTAAAAATCCAAAAATATTATCAAGGTATTATTAAGGAGGAAAAATGGAGCCAGCTCAAAAATTAAGATACAATATAATAATAGTAATAACATATATAGTTGGTTTCGTTTTATTAGTTCAACTTTTTAATTTGCAGATAATAAATGGTAGCCAATATAGAGAAACATCAAATACTAGACTAACAAGAGAATCAACGGTAAAAGCAGCAAGGGGAAATATAACAGATAGTTCTGGAAATAAACTAGTAACTACCAAAACAGGATTTAGCTTAGAGCTATATAAAACTAAAATTGATAATGACGTTTTTAATAATGCCATATATAATTTAATAGTATTATTAGAAAATAATAAAGATAAATATAATGATAATTTGCCAATTACAGTAAATCCATATGCTTTTACAGCAAAAGATGAGGAAACTCAAAAATCATGGAAAAAGGAATATGGAATTGACGAAAATGCAACAGCAGAAGAGGCGTTTAACTTCTTAAAGAAAAAATATGACATAAAACAGGAAGATCCAGAAAAGGCAAGGAAAATAATGGCAGTTAGATATGAAATTTCTAGAAATGGATATAGCAATATAAAGCCAGTAATAATATCTAACAACATTAGTTATTTGAGCGCAAACCAAATAAAAGAACAAAGTAATAGCTTCCCTGGTACAGCAGTTGTAACGGTACCAATAGTAACATATCCGTATGGAAGTTTAGCATCACATATTTTGGGCTATGTTGGTTCAATTTCAGCAGAAGAATATAATACAAATAAAGATAAATATGGAATGAATGATACAGTAGGAAAAACAGGAATACAATATACACTAGAGGAATACTTAAAGGGACAAGATGGTGTTAGGCAAGTTGATATGTCAGTAGATGGAACAATTACAGGTGAATATATTTCGCAAGAAGCAGTGGCCGGAAATAATGTAGCATTAACAATTGACTCGAATTTACAAAAGGTAACAGAAAAAGCGTTAGCTCAAAACATAAAAAAAATAGCAAATGGAGCTTATGGACAAAAACATGATGCTAAAACTGGTGCGGCAATTGTAATGAATATAAAGACAGGTGAAATCCTAGCATTAGCAAGCTACCCAGACTATGAACCTGAATTATTCGTATCAGGAATAAGTCAAACAAAATTAAGTGAATATAATAAAAATAAAAACTGCTATAACTGGGCAATTTCAGGAGCTTATGCACCTGGTTCTGTATTTAAAATGGTAGTTGCAACAGCAGCTTTAGAGCAGAATGTAATAACTACTCAGACAACAATAAATGATACAGGTATATATCCAAGAGGACATAAACCAGCATGTTGGATATATACAGATAGACACTACGGACATGGGTACTTAAATGTAATAGGGGCAATAAAAAAATCTTGTAACTACTTTTTCTATGAGCTAGGTTACAGAATGGGAATAGATCCTGTAATAAAATATGCAAAATCATATGGATTAGGAATAAAAACAGGAATTGAACTATCTGGGGAAGAAGAAGGGATAGTTGATTTAAAAAAGCAATGTGAAGTTGTGTCAGGACAAAAGTGGCAATTAGGTGATACACTATCAGCAGTTATAGGACAAAGTTATAACAATTATACGCCAATCCAAGTAGCAAGGTATGTAAGCATGATAGCAAATGGTGGAAAGTCAGTGGATGTAACTTTAATAAAATCTATTACAGATGAAAATGGAAATAAAATACCAAAAGAACAATATGAAACAAAAATAAATGAAAAACTAGGAATTACTAATATACCAAAAGTTGAGGACTTAAACATAAAAAAAGAAAATTTAGAAGCTATACTAAAAGGAATGAAAGGTGTTACAAGCGAAACTGGAGGAACTGCATATTATGTATTTTCAGACTTAGATGTAGATATTGGAGGAAAAACAGGTTCAGCGGAAACAGGTATAAAAAGTCAAGTAAATGGATGGTTTGCAGGATTTGCACCATATGATAATCCAGAAATTGCTGTTGTGGTATTAATTGAAAATGCAGGTTCAGGAGGAAATGTAGGAGATACTGCAAAAACTATAATAAAAGAATATTTAGGAATGAATGCTAAAAATGTAAAAGAGGACCTTAATGCAATGCCTTCTACACAAGTCAATAATTAAATAATAATATAAAATTGAAAGGAATTAATCAAATGGAAGAATTAAATGAATTAGGTTTACATGGAATTAAACAAAGTTTTAAAAAGGAAATTTCAACGTCAAAAACTAAATTTTATAAAGGTTCACTTCGTTCTGGACAAAAAATAGAATTTGAAGGAAGCATAGTAATTATAGGTGATGTAAATGCAGGGGCAGAGGTATTAGCCGAAGATAACGTGGTTGTGCTAGGAATATTAAGGGGCATGGCACATGCAGGAGCAAAAGGAAATAAAGAGGCTATAATTGCTGCAGCCTCTATTGAATCTGTACAAATACGTATTGCAGACATTGTAAAAGAAATTGAAAAAGAAGATAGTCCTGAAGAAACAAAAGAAATTAAAACATATGCATATGTTAATGAAAATGAAATTATATTAACTTAATAATAACAGTATAAGAGCAATAAATAAGTATTGATCTTTTACATCTTCCTTATATAAAAAGAAAATTAATCCAATAAGTAAAAGGTCATCATTATACAATTTTAAACCAAATAAATCAAAATAACTCTCATTTTCATCTCTATCTGCTTGATGGAAAAAATTATTTAAAAAGCTAAAACCATAAGAACCATTAGAGGTGGAATTCCTAGTATTAGAGCTTTTTGGCTCTTCTTTAATAGTATGTAAATTAGAGTTATTATTGTAATATCCCTTTGAAAAGTCAGAGGGATTTTTATATGTCTTAGTAGAACTAAAATTAGTTCTACCATAATACATAGATGGGTTAGAAGAATATCTTCTAAAATAAGGAAAACTAGAAAATGGATAATTATACATCATTTTTCTTTTCACCACCTAAAGGGTTTAAAACTTCAAAGGCTTTCCCCATACTAAATAATTTTATATATTGATCTACTTTTTCTTTTCTACTAGGCTTTAAATAAGGCTTTAAAGACTTTAACAAATTTGCTCTTGGATCATTTTGGCTTTTGTTCATATTATCAATAATAGATTTCATTTTTAACATAGTAGCCATGTCAAAATTAGGCATATCAGAAGAAGTTTCACTTGAAGTTGGCTCTTCCCTAGAAGAGTTATTTGAAGACATGCCATCAGTGCTAGAATTTAAGTTATTCATCATGTTTTTTATAGGTTCTGGAATTTCATTATTTTTTAACATCTCATTCATCTTCTGAAAAATTTCTGACATATCTTCACTCATAATATCCTCCTTAACCTATGTTATTATTTTTTTTAATTTGATTTATAATATTGTCTGCCTCTTTAGAATTTAGCATTTTACTAACTTTAGAAAGATTATTTTCTAAATCTTTTTTATCCATTTTAGAAAGCATATTCATAAGCTGAGCCATATCCATTTTATTATCCATACAATCACCCCAATACAATATATGTTTTTAAAACTATAATATTATATGTTACAAACTAAAAAGCGTGAATATTTTTTAATTGTAATATAAATTTAATATTATTTAAGCCATTTAAATTTCCGTAAGAAAAGAACTAATATTTACCATTATTACCAGTCGTTTACTGTTGAAAAATGGCATAAAAATGGTAGAATATATATATAAGTATAAAATATATGATAATTTACAAAAAAAGTTACTAAAAACGTAAAAAAACATTGAAAAATGCGAAAAAATAGCGTATAATAAAATGTGATGTAATATATTTTTGAGGAGGAAACTATGAACAAATTACTAAAAAAAATAATAGCCGTATTATTACTTGTATTTATGATGAGTGCAAATGTATGTACAACTATAACATATGCACTATCAGAAAGTGAAATTTCTTCACAAAATTCCAAAACACAAAATTCAAATGTGGAATTTAATACATATTTTGAGGACGGAACACATAGCAGAACAGAAAAAATTGACAACACAGTAAAGCTATTTGCAAATATCAAAGTTAAAAATGCGGGATATATAGAAAGCGCAACTATTAGCTTTGAAAATGTTAATTTTAAAATGAGCGAAGAAATTAAAAATGAAAACGTTCAAAGTGTTGATACCAAAGAAAATAAAATTATATTAAATAAAATAAATAATGGTTCTGATATAACTATTGAAATTCCAGTTAGTATATTAAATTCTGACAAAGTTTCAATTGACAATTTTGAAAAAGAAACAATTACTAAATTTAATGCAAAATATATTGATACTAACGGAAAAGAAAAAACAATTTCAAAAGAAATTACAAACAAATTATTATGGACAGGAACAGCAGAAAATACTTTAGAAGCAGAGCTAACTAAGTATATACCATATTGTGTAAATGAAAAATATGGGGTTATGCTACAAGCTAAAGTAAAAACAGGAATTCAAGATAGCAAGTTACCAGTAAAAAACACTGAAATTGATATTCAAGCACCAGAAATAAATGGAGTAAAACCAACATCTGTTAATGTAATTGCAAACCAAACAAAAGCAACAAATGGAGAAACAAGTGGATTAAACTTTAATTCTCAAAATTATGTATATGATGCTACAAGCGGAAAAATAAAAATTACTACTTCAAACAACCAAAATGAAATATCATGGTTAAAAAATGTACAAGATGAATATTTAGTTAATATGATTTTTGACAATAAAGAAGTATATGATTATGTAAAATCAAATAACTTAAATACAACATCAGTAGCAGAAAGCAAAATAGAGGTATATGGAAACAGTACAGCTATAACTAAAAATGCTACAATTGAAATGAATGAAACAGAAACTAAAGGCACAATTACAGATTTTTCTATACTATCTGTACAATACATAAATAAAGGTCAAATATATGCAAACTATGTAGCAAAAGACAAAAAAGAAACAGCATATGCTGTACGTTATATAGCTCAGGTAAATAGTGCAGAATTGACAGAAAAAATAAAATTTACTCAAGAAATTGATAACTTTGTAACATCAAGTGAAAATAAAAATGCAACAACAGTTGCAGGAAACAACTATGCATATAACAAAACTATAAAAGTAAATCAAAAAATGTTCCAAAAAATTCTTGGACAAGATGGAAGTATTGAAATATATAACAATATTAACCAAGAAAAAATAGGAACAATTAATAAAGATACACAGCTATCAAATGAAAGTTATATACTAGATGTTAGTAACCTAAACAATAACCAATTAACTATTATTACAACTAAACCAATTACAGAAGGAAAACTAGAAGTTGATATAGAAAAAGCAATAAAAGGAAGCATTGATTATAATAAAGATCAATTTCAAAACTTTGTAACATTAGAAGCTAAAGTTAAAGGTAATGCAGAAAACACAAATGAAACTAAATCAATTAAAGTAGACTTTAAAGAACCAGTTACTGTTGCTGAATTATCAATAGACAAAGCAAATTTAAGTACTGCTGAAGAAAATAATACAGTTGAACTAAGAGCTGTGTTAAATACATTAAATGCAAGCAATGCATTATATAAAAATCCAACAATAGAAATTGAGTTGCCAAGCCAAATAAAAAAGGCAACAATAAAAGACATTGACCTTTTATTGGAAGATGAATTGAAAATTAAAAATTATTCAGTGAAAACTCAAAATGGAAAACAAATACTTGTAGTAGAATTACAAGGAGAACAAACTAAGTATTTTTCAGCAGATAATATTACACAAGAAAATGTAATAGCAAAAGGTGCAAATATAATAATTACAGCTACACTTGAATTAGATAAATTTGCAGCATCTAAAAATGAAACAATAAACATGTACTATACAAATCAAAAATCTAATTTATTTGAAAAAACAGAGCAATCAAATAATAATGCTAAAAAAGTAAGAGCTTTAAGAGCAAGTAATGTTACAACAAGAGGCATAACAACAACAGATATTAGCATAGTTGCACCAATAGAACTTACTACTACAAACCAAATAAGTGGTTATGACTCAACAAATGAAACAAAGATTAACTCAGACTCTGAAATTTTAGATGTAATAATTCCTACTGCAAGTGCAAAAAAGGAAGCAACTATAACAGGAACTATAACAAATAATCATGAAAATGATGTTGCTAATGTATTTATATTAGGAAGATTACCTTTTATAGGAAATAAACCAGTAGATGAATCAGTAGATTTAGGAAGTACATTTAATGTACCAATGAAAAGCAATATCAATGTTACTGGAATAGATAGTAGCAAAGTAAAAATTTATTATAGTACAAAAGGTGATACTACTAAAGAATTATTAAACACAAATAATGAATGGACAGAAACACCAAGTGATTTAAGTAAAGTAAAAAGCTACTTAATAGCATTAGGAGGAGATATAGCAAAAGGTACAAATATTACTTTTAGCTATAAAGCAGAAATACCAGCAAACTTAACTTATAACAATAAGAGTAGTTTTGGATACAAAGTATACTATGATAACAAAACCTCTACAGCAACAATAGGTACAACTAAAACAGCTGGACTTATTAAATTAACAACAAGAGAAAGTGCTCAAATATCAGTAGAATTTTCTACAAATATGGATAAAAAAACATGTCAAATAGCTGAACATGAAACTAAGGAAAATTTCTATTATATAAATAATAATTCAACTGCTAGATTTTTTGTTACAATAAAAAATACAGGCGATATATATGCAAATAATGTAAAAGTAAATGTAAATGTTCCAAGTAATACAAAATTAATTTCATTTAATGAATTAAGTGGAGCATATGAAGAACTAAGTAATCCTATTGTTGTAGACCGTGTTATGGTTGGAGAAACTAAAGTAGTGGGATTTGAATTAAAAGCAGAAGAAACCGGCCTTAAACGAGGAAAACCTTTAAAAGTAAAGGAAGTTAGTGCAGAGGTAATAGCTGATAATATGCAAACATCAATAAACACTAATAAAATAAGTTTTGCAGTTGATAATTCAAAATTTGAACAATTAATGAATATACCAAGTACAATAGAAAAATCTGTATATTCATCTGGAAAAATAATTAATTATGAAATAGTTGTTAAGCCAACAAATACTATAAACAATGTAAAAATACATATTCCATTACCAGCAAATGCAGAAGTTAATGAAGCATATTGGGATGCTTTTGAGAAAAAACAAGCTAGGGTTACTAGAAACGAAAATGAGGCAATAGTAGAACTTGATAGTATGAGCAATATTGAGGAAAGTAGATTATACTTTAACTTTACATTAAAAGATAATGTTACTGCCAAATATTCTACTAAAATTTATGTAGAAGCAGATAATGTTGAAAAACAATATTCAAATGAAAGATATATATATATAGAAAAAGCAGAACTTACAGGTGAACAGCTAAAAACTAATAAAGTATATGTAAAAGAACAAGAGGAATTTGAATATAAATTTAACATAAAAACAACAGGTGGAACACAAAATGTTATATTTAAAGATAAATTGCCAGCTGAAATTCAATATGTAAGTGGTGAACTAACAGTAGAATGTTTAAGTGGACAATATCCATCAAATGCAAAACATATAAGCTATGATAAAAATACAAACACAGTAACTGTGCAAATGAATTCATTACCAGGAGATAGTAGTGTATCAATTATAATAAAGGTAAAAGGTAGCTTAAGTGAAAATGACAAAAATGGAAAACAAGTAATAAATAAAGCAACAATAAAATCAACACAAACTGCAGAAATAGAACTAAATTCTGTAACAAACTACATAGAATATGTAGCATCAGCTCACGTAAACCCTAATACAGGAACAACAGAAGAACCAAACAATCCAGATAATCCGGACACACCAGACAATCCAAGTAAAGACAATAGATACAAAATTACAGGAAAAGCATGGATTGATAGCAACAAAAATGGACAAAAAGATGATAATGAAGAGATACTTGCAGATGTAAAAGTAATGTTAGTATATAAAAATAGTAGTGAAATAGTAAAGGACGCAGATACAGGAGAAAGTAAAGTAACAACAACAGATTCAAATGGAACATATGAATTTTCAAATTTAGAACCAGCTGAATATTTAGTAGTTTTCTTATATGATTCAGGAAAATACAGCATTACAGAATACCAAAAAGAAAATGTAGGTGAAAGTTATAACTCAGATGCAAAGAGCATGATTGTTATACTAGAGGGTAAACAAACTAATGCAGGAGTTACAGATATAATAAAAGTTTCTGATGGAAATGTTAGAGATATTGATATTGGACTATATGTAGCAGAAAAATTCGACTTGAAACTAGATAAATATATCACTAAAATTACATTAACAACACCAACAATAGGAACAAAAGTAACTGAATATAATAATTCACAATTAGAAAAAGTTGAAGTATTAAAGCAAAATATAGGTAAAAGCAGTATAGTTGTAGAGTACAAAATAGTAGTAACAAATGAGGGACAAGTACCTGGCTATGCAAAGAAAATAATAGATTATTTACCAAGTGAAGCTAAATTTAATACAGAAATAAATTCAAATTGGTACAAAGCAGATAATAATAAAACAGTATTTAATGCAAGTTTAGCTGAAACAGAAATAAAACCAGGAGAAAGCAAAGAGCTTACCCTAGTATTAAGCTATAATATTACAGAAAACAATATAGGAACACTTATAAACAATAATGCAGAAATATATGAAAGCTATAATAAATTAGGACTATCAGATATAGATTCAACACCAGGTAATATGCTAGAACAAGAAGATGATATATCAAAAGCAGATATTATATTAGCAGTTGCAACTGGTAGAATAATGTTAAATATAGGCATTGTATTAGCAGTTATAGCAATACTAGTAATTGGAATATACGAAATTAAAAAGAGAGTTTTAAAATATTAAAGAAAGGAGGAAAAAAATGAAAAAGAAATTATTACAAATATTAAAATATTTTGGATTAAGTACAGCTGTAATGCTTGGCTTAGTATTTGGAATTAGCATAGTAGTTCCAGTAGAATATGAAGAAAAAGATACATCAAAAAATCTTTCAACATATATCAGTAGCCATTTTACTAATAATTCAAATCGTAGATATTTAAGGGTAGTAAAAGATGTAAAGAGAGCAGAACAACTTTGGCAACCAATGTCAGAAAATCCACAAGATGAGTTTTATTGTATAGCACCAGGTACAGCAGTACCAATGGCAAATAGCGAAAATTATAAGACTAGGGAATCTATATTAGCATTGGTTAATTCGACTGCAGATTCACCATATACAAGTTGTGGAGAGGCTCCACATGTTGCAAACTGGGAAAGATACTATAGTGATACATATTATGTATGTAAAAATGAACACTATACAGAAAATAGTTCAAAAATAGGTACAGATGGTGAAACATATGAGAACTTATATGATATTGCTTTTATTGCATCATTTAAACCAGATAGCAGAAACCCACAAGAAACTTGGAGTGGACAAAAACAACATGCTATATGGCAATCACCTCAATTAGTAAATCAAGATAGATATGAAGAGTGCAAAGAAGAAACAACAGAATCTAAAAAGGGAGAACTTTTAGTAGAACTTGCAGACCAATATCAAGACTTTTATGAGAAAATAATGAGAGTAGAGGATAACCAAAATTCTGACTCTTATGGCAAAAATGGAATGAAGCCTAATTTGGTATCATCAAAAAATAATATTGTATTAGATGTTGACCAAAAGGAAAAAATAGCTAAATTAGGTCCATTTAAAATTAATTATGTAGATGGATACTTAAGAAGTGGACCTGCAGAAGCTGCATCTTTTGGTGGAATTTCAGACATGTATTTAATAGATGCTGCTGGAAACAAAATATATTTAAAAAACATTATAGTTAATGGAAACCTTAGAAAAATATATAATACTGGTACAGAAAGAGAATCAGTAACTTTCTTTAGCAGATATGATGTAAATATTAATGCAAACAATGAAAACTATATAGACTATTATGCTTTCCAAAAAGCATACCCACGTCCAAATGAAGAGTTTTATGTAGAATTCGCATTTCCAGAAAAAGTTGTAGGTTCTGTAAAATTACATGTTGAATTTTCATATTTAAAATGTGAAATGGAGATATGTGCAAGAGAAGCAGGACAATTCTATATTAGTGATTATTGTAAAGGACATACAAATTATCACACACACACTTATTACTGTGGTGATGAAGATTGTGGTGGACATACATATGGTTGCGATGACTGTAGAGGAAGAAGAGCAACATTGGCCTTTACACATAATTCTCAAGATGGTATATCTATAGAATGTGGAAAAAGAAGTTTTGTAAAAGAAGAATATGAAGTTACAACTGATTTTACTACAACTATGAAAATAGGTGGATTTGTATTTGAAGATGTTCAAAAAAATGGAAAAGAAAGTTTAGCAGATGGAAGATTAGACAAAAACAATGATATTATGTTAAAAAACATTGAAGTTAGCTTATATGAAGTAGTAGCAGATAAAAGTGGTGAAGAAAAGCTAAAATTAGCAAATCTTGCAACTTTAAAACAAGAAAAATTGTTAGCAACTGAAAATGAAATAAATGAAAAAGCAGACTATACTCGTAGAACTAACCCAACTCTTACAGACGAAAATGGTTACTATGAATTTAGGGGTGTAGACCCAACTAAAAAATATGTAGTTAAATTTACATATAATGGACAAACATATACGCCTACTGAATACTTAGAAGGTGCAAGTGGAAAAACAGTAGAGCAAATGGTAAAAAATAATCAATATAGCTCAGTAACAACAAACTCTATTTGGAATTCTACATCAAAAGCTACAGAGCTAACAAAAGAAAGAGATAGCTATGATGAAAAATTTGCATCAATAGGTTCAACGCCATATAACTATAGATCAAGTAATTCATTAGGAAAGTTAAGTAACAAAGAAAATTATAATGAAGTATTTACAACATATGAATTAGCTGGATTTACATTAAATTCTGACGGTAAATATGAACAAAATAATGATCAACAGCTTATTGATACTTATTCAACTTTAGAAAATGGAAAAATAGTAGACAGAAAACAACTTAGAGAAGGTAAAATAAGTCAAGCTATTAGAAAGTACATTGATGACAATCGTAAATATCCAAGTATGCTAGAGATATATGAAAAGATTGCAGGAAACAATGAAGAAACTTGGAAAAAACTTCAATTTATAGAAGATTGTAAAATAAGTGCATATACTAAAAACCAAAATGCAGATAGTATAAAATCTTATGATCAATTCCCAGCAATTGAATGTTTTACTACAGCTGTATCTAGTGGTAATAAATATCCTAATAATAGTTATAGTTATTTAAGAGGAACATATGAAACATATGGAACATATACAAGTGGTGTAACTACTTATAAAAATACTTCACTAACCAAAAATGGTGTTAGCGGAGATGCACTAGACCCAAATGATTCAGCAAGACCAATTAAATATTGGGGAAGATGGGCTAAATCAAAAGGAAAAGTTGAATATAAAAACATCTATGAGGGTCAACTTTTCATAAATTGTGGTTTATGGAAAAGACAATTATCAGATGTAGCATTACAAAAAGATGTATATAAAGCTACAATAAAAATCAATGGAAAAACAGAAACATATCAATATGATAAACGTAATAATCAAGATGATTATTGGGAAATTCAAACAAGAATTGCAAGCTATGATTCATACTATGGAGGAGATACATACAATAGAGCATTATATCCTTCAGATTATAACTACAAAGTAAAAGGAATAGAAAACAATAAGACGATAAAAAATGGACTTGAAGTGTATGTAACATATAAAATTGCAATAAGAAATCAATCACAAAGTATACTAACCACAATAGATGAGGTTGTAGACTATTATGATAGTACTTATGAATATATACCAAAATATTCATGGGCAATGTATGGAGATATAAATATAACACCAACCGAGTATTATAATATTGTTACAGATCAAACCGAAGTTGGAAGTGGAAAATTCAGAACAGCTAGAAGTAATTCAAGTAGTAAATATAATGGAGATACTGAATATAGTATAGAGGGATATAAAAAAATTTATTTAGATGGAATATCAGACTATAAGCTAGGAGCTGGAGAAACAGCATATTTGTATTTAACATTTAAAGTAAATGAAACAGCTAATAGAATAGATTTAGGTGTAAAACATAATATTGCAGAAATTAATGGATATACAACATATTATCAAAATGGTACCCAATTACCAAATG
>CAKOVW010000008.1 GCA_934122125.1 uncultured Clostridia bacterium
ACTTTATTTCTAATTGTTTCTTTGTAAGAAACTTGTGGTTTACCTACATTACATTCAACTTTGAATTCTCTTTTTAAACGATCAACGATAATGTCTAAGTGTAACTCACCCATACCAGCGATGATTGTTTGACCAGATTCTTGGTCTGTCCATGTTTTGAATGTTGGATCTTCTTCAGCAAGTTTTGCTAAAGCTATACCCATTTTTTCGCTATTTGCTTTATCTTTTGGCTCAATAGCTATATCAATAACAGGCTCTGGGAATTCCATTGATTCTAGTATAATTGGATGTGCAGGATCACATAGTGTATCACCTGTTCCAACTTCTTTTAAACCAACTGCAGCTGCAATATCACCGGCATATACTTTGTCAATATCTTGTCTGTGATTTGAGTGCATTAATAGAATTCTTCCCATTCTATCTTTTTTATCTTTGTTTGCATTTAATATTGTTGAACCAGCTTCTAATGTACCAGAATATACTCTGAAGAAGCAAAGTTTTCCAACAAATGGATCTGTTGCAATTTTAAATGCTAATGCAGCAAATGGTTCACTATCAGATGTTTTTCTTTCTACTTCATTTCCCTCTTCATCTACACCTTTAATATCTGGTATATCAAGTGGTGATGGCATAAAGTTAACAACTGCATTTAATAATTCTTGTACACCTTTGTTCTTGTAAGAAGATCCACAGCATACAGGTACAAGCTTATTGGCAATAGTACCTATTCTAATGCCTTTTATGATTTCTTCTTCAGATAGTTCTCCACCATCTAAATATTTCATCATTAATTCGTCATCTTGTTCAGCTGCTGCTTCAACTAATTTTGCTCTAAATTCTTCGGCTTGTGCTTGTAATTCAGCAGGTATATCACATACTTCAATTTCTTTTCCTAAATCGTCTTTGTGTATAAATGCTTTCATTTTAATTAAGTCAACAATACCTTTGAAGTTTTCTTCAGATCCAACTGGTAATTGAATTGGAACTGCATTTGCTTTTAAACGATTGTGTAATTGTTCTACACAAAGCATAAAGTCTGCACCTGTAGTATCCATTTTATTTACATATACCATTCTTGGAACTTGATATTTGTCAGCTTGTCTCCAAACTGTTTCTGTTTGTGGTTGTACACCACCTTTAGCTGCTAATACTGTTACAGCACCATCAAGAACTTTTAAAGATCTTTGAACTTCAACTGTAAAATCAACATGCCCAGGAGTATCAATAATATTGATACGATGTCCTAACCATTGGCAAGTTGTAGCTGCTGAAGTAATTGTAATACCTCTTTCTTGTTCTTGGACCATCCAGTCCATAGTTGCTGCACCCTCATGAACTTCACCAATTTTGTGAGTTTTACCTGTATAGAAAAGTATTCTCTCTGTTGTAGTAGTTTTTCCGGCATCAATGTGAGCCATGATTCCTATATTTCTTGTTTTCTCTAAAGGAAATTCTCTTCCAGCCACTTATTTTTCCTCCTTTTATTTAGTTTCTCGATACATTCTAAAAAATTAAATGTACCATATAAATACGTTTAATTTTAATTAGAAGCGAGTATAACGAGGCAGCCGAGCTAAAGTTTTTGAGACTATACGTTTGTATGTCGAAGAAACTTTATGCGATGGCTAACAAAGTTAGACGACGCTTATAATTAAAATTTATAATGTGCGAAAGCTCTATTAGCTTCAGCCATCTTATGCATATCTTCTTTTTTCTTAAATGCTCCACCGTTTCCAGCTACAGCATCCATAATTTCACCTGCAAGTTTTTCAGCCATAGTTTTTTCATGTCTATTTCTAGCATAAACAACTAACCATCTTAAACCTAAAGTTTGTCTTCTTTCTGGTCTAATTTCAATTGGTACTTGGTATGTAGCACCACCAATTCTTCTAGCCTTAACTTCTAGAACTGGCATTACATTTTCAAGTGCTGCTTGGAAAACTTCTAGTGGATCTTTTTGCTCTTTTTCTTTAATGATGTCAAATGCATCATAAACTATACCTTGAGCAACTGTTTTTTTACCATCTAACATAACATTGTTGATTAATTTTGTAACAACTTTGCTATTATATATTGGATCTGGTAAAACTTCTCTTTTTGCTATAAATCCTTTTCTTGGCACTATTCTTCCCTCCTTTTAAAATTTCATACTAAACCGTATGATAGGTACTCTGAAAAGCCTTAATGCTTTTCCGTATAGTGCTATATAATGTATTATAAATTTAAGTACCTTAAACTAGTAATAGATTATACGCACCATCAATTATTTACTAAAATTTCTATTTTTTAGGGCGTTTAGCTCCGTATTTAGAACGAGCTTGCATTCTGTCTTTAACACCTGCTGTATCTAATGTTCCTCTAATAATGTGGTATCTAACACCTGGAAGGTCTTTTACTCTTCCTCCTCTAATTAAAACAACACTGTGTTCTTGTAAGTTGTGTCCTATACCTGGAATATATGAAGTAACTTCATATCCATTAGATAGTCTAACTCTGGCAACTTTTCTTAAAGCTGAGTTTGGCTTTTTAGGTGTTACAGTTTTTACAACAGTACATACACCTCTTTTTTGTGGTGATCTTTTGTTAGTCATTCTCTTATTCATAGAATTATAACCATGTTGTAATGCTGGTGCTGTTGATTTTGTTGTAGAACTTTTTCTACCTTTTCTTACTAATTGATTAATTGTTGGCACTTAAATTTCACCTCTTTTCTATAATTTTTTATCACTAAAAAATAAATATTAGTTTAAAAAAGCTATAATTATTCTTATTGTGATAAATAAAACCGTTAGTTAAATATACTCCTCGCATATTTTACACTAACGGTTAATATTGTATCATTTTTTGTTAATAAAGTCAATAGAAAATCATATTTTCAGCGTTATTTCTCTTCTTCCATTTCTTTTTCATCTCTCTTATCTGTTTTTTCTACTTTCTCTTTACTATTCTTCATTATTTTTACTACATTTTGTCCAATTTTTCTTTGTATAGTATTTCCACTCTTTTGTTGATCTCTAAGTTTTAAGCTATCTCTATAATCTCTATACTTATTTGCTTCTTCTTCAGGCATATTTTTTGTGAATTCATCCATGCTAAATCCAGGCTCATCATATAATTGTTCTAAATCTGCTTTCATTCTTTCTGGAGTAGTTTCTTCCATTTCTGGTTTTAAACTAGTTGAGCTTTCTTCTAGTGGTGGTAATAATTTTTGACTAATTTTTTTCCATAAAACTTTTAGCAAATTAGGTGCTTTTTCATATGATGCTATTTTTTTATTTGAATCTGCTTTTGCTAGCTTTTTAAGTGCCTGTAATTTTGCTTTATTTTCTGGATTTTCTGGTTTTTGATATAATTCAGAAAAATCATAATCAATGTCTAATAAGGCTGTATTTTTTTGTTCTCCTTTTAATTCTACTTCTTTCATTATTTGTTGATACTGTCTAAGACTAGCAATACTATACTTTTCATCTACTTCCATTAATAATTTTTCTATATTTACATCATAATATTTTGCAGCTTGACATATATTTTTAGTTGCATATAATGCCTCTGCTTTTTCTTGGTTAATTGTTTCAATTTCATTAAATCCAGCCATAGAAACATCTTCTACTTGATTTCCATCTTTATCTTCTACAATAACATGATAAGTAGGTTGATTATTTTCTATTGCAAATTTAATTTGTTTTACTGAATATTTCATTTTACTTGCACTATTTGGTTTTACACTAGATACTGATTCTTGTGCTGCATTTGGTATTGTTTGTGGTCTTTGTCCAACATTTATTGTAGTAGCTCTACTTGGTTTAACTTCATTTTCTACTGTTTTTTGTTCATCAGTTTTTGATTCTTCTTCATTTTTTTCTATTTCTTCTTGTTTATCTTCACTTAATTCTTGTTCTTTTTCTGCATAAGCCAAATCAATTTCTTTATCTTTTTTAGCTTCTGCTTCTTTTTGCTCTTTTCTGTAGTCTTCCCACATTTTGTCTTCTTGATCTTTAATTTCTTGATTTTCTGTTTCTTTTTTTTCTATTCCTATTAATTCAATCTCTTTCAATACTGTGTCAATATCTTTATTTTCTTTTTCTAATGTTGAAATTTCTCTGGTCAATCTTTTTACTCTTTTGTTTCTATTTCTGGCTTCTTCAAGACATTTTGCACTTTCTTCTGATACTGCTTGATATACTTTTGAATCTGGCTTTTTTAATTTTAAAAATGTTTTATTCTCTTCAATAGTACCTAGCATTTCTTTTCTAGCTGTTTCTAATTGTTCTATTTGACTTTTCTTTTTATCTATTTTAGCTTGATTTTTTGCTTGTTTTTCTTGTAGTTCTGTTGTAAAGTCTGCTTTAGCTTCTTGTTTTTGTGTTTTTCTAGATTTTTTAGTTTCATCTATAGAACTTTCAATTTGTGTCAATTGCATACTTTTCTCGTCTTTTTCAGCTCTATTTTTTTGAATTCTTGCTGCTAATTCCTCTCTTTTTGAGAAATCACGTGTTTCTTCTAATTCTATTGTTAAATCTTTTTCCATGTCATTTGCATACTCAATTTGTTTTGCAATTTCATCTTTCAAAGATATTTGTTCCTTTAAATCGTCTATGTTGTCCATATTTTGAATAGTTTCCAAACGTTCTCTTAACTCTTTTAATTCCATATTTTCCTCCTAATATTGACCTTTATTCCCCAATATATAATTTATTATACCATATTTCTCCTTTTCTCGCAACTATATTATGTAAATTTGTATACTTTGTAATTTAAATTTAACAAAACTGTAATATTGATGTAATATTACAGTTTTGTTATTTCACTCATTTTCAATTCTTCTATGGCTCTATCTGATAGTTTTGAATATTTTAATTTTTTATCCTTTATCTTTTCTGGAAGTTCTGGCAAAATACCAAAATTAGCATTCATTGGTTGAAAATTTTCATTAGTTGTTGATATATATTTGCTTAATGCTCCTATCATTGTTAAATCTGAAAAGACAACCTTTTTATTTGTTTCGTTATATTGCTCTATTGCATTCAGTGCTGCTACTAGTCCTGAAGAAATTGATTCCACATAGCCTTCTACTCCTGTAATTTGCCCCGCAAAATAGATATTTCTATTGCTTTTTAGCTGATATGTTGGTTCTAATAATTTTGTAGAATTTATGTAAGTATTTCTATGCATTACTCCATATTTTACAAAATTAGCATTTTCTAATCCAGGTATCATACTAAACACTTTTTGTTGTTCTCCAAATTTTAAATTAGTTTGAAAACCAACCATATTAAATAAATTACCCTCTGTATTATCTTGCCTTAATTGTACTAGTGCATATGGTCTGTAACCAGTTCTTTTATCTGTAAACCCTACTGGTTTTAACGGTCCAAATCTTAGAGTGTCTTTTCCTCTTTTAGCCATTATTTCTATTGGCATACATCCTTCAAATATTTCCTTTTTTTCAAATTCATGAAGTGTTACCACTTCTGCATTTACTAAAGCTGTCCAGAATTGTTCATATTCTTCTTTGTTCATTGGAAGATTTAAATAGCTTGCTTCTGTTTGTGATTGTATCCTTTTTTGCCATTCTTCTATTGGTTCATCTTTTTCTCTTTCTTGCTCATAGCGTTCTCCCCAAAAGGCTATATCCATATTTATTGAGTCTTTTTCAATAATTGGTGCTGCCGCATCATAAAAAAACAATTTATCTTGACCTGTAATATTTAAGATTTCATTTGACAGACCATCTGAAGTTAGTGGCCCAGTTGCTATAATTACAACTCCCTCATTTGCCATCTCTTGCAATTCGCTTTCGCCTTTATTGTTTTCAGTTTGTTTTCCAACTTCTTTTCTTATTATTTCTATATTTTCCATTTTTTCTAATTCTTCTGTTACTCTTTTAGAAAAAACTTCTCTATCAACTGCAAGAGCTTGTCCTGCTGGTACTGCTGTTTCGTCTGCTATCTTTATTAAAAGTGAATCTAGTATTCTTAATTCCTCTTTTAATAGTCCGCAAGCATTAGTATGCAAATTTGATTTAAACGAATTACTGCACACTACTTCTGCCAAGTTTTGATTGCTATGTGCAGGAGAATATTTTTGTGGTTTCATTTCATATAACTTTACTTTTATCCCTTTTTTGGCAATTTGGTAGGCAGCTTCTGAACCTGCTAATCCCCCTCCAATTACTGTTATATAATCTTTCATTACTACACCTCATCCAAATAATTTCATAATATCTTCTTTTGATAGTTGGCTTATAAATGTGTTTTGTGTTGATAACATATTGTCTGCAAGTTTTGCCTTTTTTTGTTGTAGTTCATAGATTTTCTCCTCTATTGAATTTTTAGTAATTAATTTATATACTTGCACATTATTTTTTTGACCTATTCTATAGGTTCTATCTGTTGCTTGGTTTTCGGCCGATAAGTTCCACCATGGATCATAATGAATTACTACATCTGCCCCTGTTAGGTTTAACCCTGTTCCACCAGCTTTTAAAGATATTAAAAATACCTTTATGTCTTCGTCTTCATTAAATCTATCAACTAAATCTATTCTATCTGCTACTTTGGTTTGCCCTGTTAGTTTTAAATATGAAATTTTGCTTTCTTTAAGTTCTTTTTCTATCATTTCAAACATTGAGGTATAACCTGAAAATAGTAATATTTTGTGTCCACTTTCAACCGTATTTTTTATAAGTTCTATGCACTGTGTAAGTTTGCTACTTTCACCTTCATAGTCTTGTAAAAATAATTTTGGATGACAACATATTTGTCTTAATCTCATTAGTAAAGCTAATATTTTTATTTGGCTTCCCTCAATTCCATTTGCCTTAATTTCATCACTTATTTCTTTTTTTGCCCTTGATAAATATGCCAAATACACCTTTTGTTGTTCTTCTTGCATTTCATTATATAGCACACTTATCGTTTTGTCTGGAAGCTCTGTTAGCACCTCTTTTTTTATTCTTCTTAGCACAAATGGTTCTATCATTTTTTTAAGTCTTTCTAAACTTACTTCACTTTCTTCTTTTACTATAGGTGTTTCAAATGATTCTTTAAATTTTCTATATTTAAACAAATAACCTGGCATTATAAAATCAAATATAGACCATAATTCTGAAAGTGAATTTTCAATAGGTGTACCTGTTAATGCAAATCTTGTTTGTGTTAATATTTTCTTTATAGATTTTGCATTTTGAGTATTGTTATTTTTTACATATTGGGCCTCATCTGCTATCATGTACCTAAAGTTAAAGGCCTTTTCTTCATATATTTCAATATCTCTTTTTAAAGAATCATATGATGTAATAACTAAATCATATTGTGGTATTTTATCTATTTTCTTTGCTCTCTCTATAGCACTTCCACTAATCACACAAACTTTTAAACTTGGTGCAAATTTGTTAGTTTCATTTAACCAGTTCAAAGTAAGTGAACTTGGGCACACTACTAATGATGGCATTTTTCCATCTTTATTAACATAATCTAATATCACTGCTATAACTTGAATTGTTTTTCCAAGTCCCATATCATCTGCTAATATTCCGCCAAATTGATAACTGTCTAATGTTTTTAGCCATTGATAGCCTAGTTTTTGATATATTCTTAAATTTGCATTTAAATTTGATGGTATTTCCATTTGTACAGTTTTTTGTTCATTTTCAAGACTTTCTACCATATTTTTATACGTTTCATCTTTTGTTATTTCAACATTATTTAGATTTTTTAAACATCTTTCTAAATACAAACTTCTATAATTTTGAAGTGTAATAACTCCATCTTTTAGGTTCGTAAATCCATTTTCCATATCAAGGTTCAAATCATCTAAGAATTTTAAAGTATCATTTTGCTCTAGATTTATATAACTTCCATCTTTTAGTCTGTGAAATGTCTTTTTTAACTTATATTTTTCCATTATGTCAGACAAATCAGATAATTCAATACCTATTTGTGATAAATCTATTTGCAACAAATTATTTTCTATTTTTACTCCAATAGACTTCATTTGTGGAGTGCGTATTTCTTTTTTCTTAAAAGTTTCAGTAGCTAAAACTTCATATTTTTTCATATAATCTTCAATTTCTTCTGATAAAAACTGATAAATTTTGTCATCATTTACTAAAATCAATCTTGCGTTTTTTCTATCTAACATAAACCCTGTTTTTATAAATTGATTTAATGCTTCATTTTCTTTTATCATATTTCTTGCAAAATTAGTATTTTGATTTATTAATGGATTAAATTCGTTTTTCCCATAGCAAAATTTTATTTCTGCTATAATATTATTACTTGCATCATAATCTAAGTATATTTTCACTCCTAATTTTTGAGGAATATATTTATCTTTCACATATTTAGGTAAGTCATCTGTAACTATGTTTTCCTCTATTTCTGGTGCTATCATTGCAAAAAAGTTTGTTATTTCTTTTTCGTCCATAATTATTTCATTTGTATAATTTTTTCTTAGTGTTTCTAATACATTTAAAATAGTATTTTTAAATTTTTTATTGCAACGATACAAACTGTCTGTAAATAATAAATATATATAATTTTTGCCTTGTAAAATATCATAACTAAAAACATCAATATTGCATTTTAACTTAAATCTATTTCTATCTAATTCTGTAATATTAAAAAATATTTCTGGTTCTTCATCTGCAAAATATATACTTTTTTCTACTGCATTTATTTGAAAGGCTACATTTCTATTTTTTAAAATTTCAAAAATATCATCTAAGCCTGAGTTTGATAACAAAATATTGTCTGGTATAAAATTGTTTCTATAATATGTATAATTCATTTCATTACTATATTTAATGATTTCTGCATATTTTAATAAGAACGATAAAATTTCTTGTGATTCCTTTTCAAAAGATTCTGTACTATGTATAAGATTTAATTTTGCTCCATATTGATACACTTCATTATTTAACATTTTCTCATAAAATTCTGGTAAATTTTTAAGTTTGTATAGCTGTTTTTCACCTATTCTAAATTCTACTTTTAGTTGCTTTTTGAAGTTATCATAAAAAAATTTAGGTACGATTTTTATATTTTTACTTATATTTTCTTCCTCAGTTTTAGAGCTTTGTTCACTTTGCATAAAGTTATTTAATAATTGCTTAAATACCCTATGATTTTCCTTTTCTTTAAAGTTTTCTTTTTCCTCTAACATAACAATCTCCTTGAAATTTTATCAATTTACAATTATAGCATATGTTAAGTTAGTTTTCAAGAGATAAGTACATTAAAAGACGAGTAAGAAATAGAACTTTTCTTACTCGTTTATACGTCAATTAACTTTTTCTTGTTCTTGTTGTTTTTGTTTTTGCTTTTTTAGTTTTGGTTTTCTTTTTCTTTTCTTCTTTTTTCTCTGGGTTCCATGGTTCTCCTGGTTTTGGTGGATTCCATGAGATGTATTCACAAGTACCCGGATTGTTTTCACATACGTAAAATTTCTTTCCTCTCCTTGTTTTCTTTATTTGTACTTTTCCACCACATACTGGGCATGGAACATCAATTGTTTCTATAATTGGCTTTGCATTTTTACATTCTGGGTAGCCAGGGCAAGCTAAAAACTTACCATATCTACCATATTTTATTACCATCATTCTTCCACATTTTTCACATGGTACATCTGATACTTCTTCAACTAGTTCAACATGTTCTAGTTCTTTTTCTACTTTTTCTACTGTCGTTTTAAAAGGTCCATAAAAATCTCTTATAACTTGTTTCCATGGTTCTTTTCCCTCTGCAACTTCGTCGAATTCTTCTTCGATTTTAGCAGTAAATTGTACATTTATTACATCCGGAAAATTTTCAACTAGTAGATTATTTACTATCTTTCCTAAATCTGTTGGAACTAATTGTTTTTGTTCCTTTTGAATATATCTTCTCTCTAAAATTGTAGTAATTGTTGGAGAATACGTACTTGGTCTTCCTATCCCTTTTTCTTCTAATGCCTTTACTAAACTTGCCTCTGTATATCTTGCTGGTGGTTGAGTAAAACTTTGTTTTGCCTCTAACCTTTCCTTTTTAACCTCTTGGCCAACTATTAATTCTGGAATAGAGTTGTTTTCTTCTTCTTGTTCTCCTTCTATGGTTTCTACATATAAAGTCATAAATCCTTTGAACTTCAAAGTTTGGCCGTTTGCTTTAAAATTGTAGCTATTTACATCTATATTAACAGCAGTTGTATCATATATAGCATTAGCCATTTGGCTTGCAATAAACCTATTATATATTAATCGATATAACTTATATTGGTCTGTTGTTAAGTAATCTTTAATTTTTTCTGGTTCTAATTCAATATATGTTGGTCTAATCGCCTCATGTGCGTCTTGAGCATTTTGTTTCGTTTTATAATAACGATTTTCATAATAGTTTGCACCATATTTTTGAGTAATAATTTCCTTTGCCGCAGTTCTTGCTTCATCTGAAATTCTTGTAGAGTCAGTTCTCATATATGTAATTAAACCAACTGTACCTTTTTCTCCAACATGAACACCTTCATATAACCCTTGTGCAACAGACATTGTCTTTTTTAATGTAAAGTTTAATTTTCTAGATGCTTCTTGTTGCATAGTACTTGTTGTAAATGGTGGTGCAGGAGTTCTTTTCTTTTCTCCTTTTTTTACATCTGCTACAATATACTTGCCTTTTTCTATATTTTTTAATATTTCGTCTATTTCTTCTTTTGTGTGTATTTCTAACTTTTTGCCATCTTTTCCATAAAATGTAGCTTGAAATTTCTTTTTAGAATTTGGCTCTAATAAATCAGCATAAATGTTCCAATATTCTTCTGGTATAAATTTTTCTATTTCTTCTTCTCTATCTACTATTAGTTTTACAGCTACTGATTGTACTCTACCTGCTGATAATCCTCTTTTTACTTTTTTCCATAACACTGGGCTAATTTTGTATCCAACTATTCTATCTAATACTCTACGTGCCTGCTGTGCATCAACTAAATCCATATTTATTGTTCTTGGCTTTTTTATACTTTCTTTTACAGTTTCTTTAGTAATTTCGTTAAATGTAACTCTGCAATTGCTATCTTCTGGTATTTCTAAAATATGTGCTAAATGCCATGCAATAGCCTCTCCTTCACGATCAGGGTCAGATGCCAAGTATACTTGTTTTGCTGATTTTGCTTCCTTTTTTAAACTTTTAATTAAATCACCTTTTCCTCGAATATTAATATATTCTGGCTCAAAATCATGTTCAATGTCAACAGCCATCTTTGATTTTGGTAAATCTCTAATATGTCCCATTGATGCCATTACTTTTGTATTTCCACCTAAAAATTTTTTAATTGTGTTTGCTTTTGCGGGTGATTCCACAATAATTAGCTTATCTGCCATGTATTTTCTCCTTATTCAAAACTAATTTTGCTATTTATTGGGCAAATTTGAATAAATGTCTTTCCGTCATTTACCTTTATTTCATTTCCCTCTAAATCCTTATATACTGTTTGACTGCTTCTGGAAATTTTTTCGCATTTAATTGGAATATATTTTCCGTTTGTAATATAGTATCCATCCAATGTTTTTACATTATCTAATGTTTGTCTGCCTTTTCCACTTCCATCATCTAATGTAGTGTTTTTACATTTTGTTATAATAATATTTTTAACTTTAACAGCATTTTTTGTGTTCCAATCTGTTTGTTTTGTATCTCTTGAATATCTAATATATTCTTTGCTCTCTTCATCATATTCATATTTTACTGTATTATATGCTGAATATGGAATTACTACCGTATTTGCTAAATTTGTAATTTTGCTTTCTGTTTCGCCATCCTTTTGTTCTTCTCTTTTTTCTGGTAAATTTACCTCATCTGCTACATAATTAAGTACTGTTTTTTTGTTAGTTGTAGTCCTAAATTCTTTATTTTCAATTAGTTTAGTCAATTTAGCTGTTGATGTTACTGCATTATGTGGTGCATATCGACTACTATCTCTCCAAAAGTCAGTTTCACTTTCATAAATTCCATTTATATCATCTACTTTTAATTTTGTGATATCTGACTTTGCTTGTGGGCTTTGTCCATAATGTATACATATTGCATCATTTTCTAATACATAATCTAAATAATAATGTCTAGCACTTCTTAATGGTCCAATTTTACTTATTTCTTTATTTTTTATAATTGCCATTAATCTAGTTTCTCCGCCTTCAACAATTATTTCATATACTAAATCCGCTTGTTCTAATCCTGCCTGTGGCATTGCATTTATGTTATTATCTATCATAAAAGCAAGTGGTCTTTCATTTCCGGCAAAAGTTTTAGGTTTTAATTCTTCCTTTTTAGTTTCCTCTTTTAAACCATTTTGTGTACTTCCTACTTCTTGACTGTTTTTAAATTTTTCAATTCCTAACCATACTCCCACTGCAAATATTGCAAGTATTAAAAGTATTATTACTGGTTTCATACTACCTTTTTTAGATTTTTTAGTCATAAAAATCAATCTCCTTTTTAAACAATAGCCATTGCAATACCATATAGTACAAGTACTAATATAGTTGCAAAGCATGCACTAAATATTACTTCTGATAAAGTATGTTCTTTTGCTGCAATTCTACTTTCTGCTAATAAAATAGCTGTTACTAATGACAACATTAAAATAACTATATTGTCTGTTAATAACCAAATTAATGTATTTGCTGCAAAACCAATTGCTGCATGTCCACTTGGGACCAATTTTGAATTTAATCCTTTATGTTTATTAGTTTTTGAATATGCAATTAATGCTAATATTGCAATTATTGTAATTATCATTATTGAAAAGCACAAATGCACTGGATTACTTGTTACATTTTTTAAAAATGCTAAACCTATGTCTGCTATTTTATCAAAAAATAAAAAGTATGCTACTATTATTGCATTTATAGCTGTTATTACAACCCCACCTGCTGCAACGTCTTTAGCTATTTTTGCTTTTGGATGATATACATCAACATATAAATCTACAACTGTTTCAATTGCTGTGTTTACCATTTCTGCAAATATAATAAGTACTATGGTAAATAAAAAGCATAAGAACTCTGCTCGGTCTAAATTAAAAAATAAGCTAACAATTACTACAATTACTGCAATTAATAATTGTTTTTTTATGTTGCTTTGTGTTGTTGTTGCATATATTATTCCATTAAATGCATTTTTCCAAGCATCTATAAAATTATGATTTTTTAGTTCCTTATCATCTTTTTTCATTATTGGCTTTATTCCCTTCTTAAGCCGGTTGAAAGAAAATTACTTTTCAACCGCTCTCTTGTAATATTTAATTGAGAAAGTACATTTTCTTCTTTTTCTCTCATTTGAGATTTTTCGTCTTCTGTCATATGATCATAGCCTCTTAAATGATAAAAGCCATGTACTAACATGTAAGCAAATTCTCTTTCAAAGCTATGTCCATATTCTTTAGCTTGTTCTTCTACTCTTTCAATAGAGATTATAATATCTCCCATTATATCTTGCAACATTTCTTCTTTTCCAGTATTTTCTTCAACTAGCTTGTCTAATTCACATTTTTCAAACATAGGAAATGAGAGTACATCGGTTTCTTTGTCTATGTTTCTGTACTCTTTATTTAGTTCTCTTATATTTTTAGGGTTTGTTAATGTAATACAAATATATAAAGAGGTAGGATTTATATGCTCTACCTCAAAACATTTTTGTATTACCTTTTCTGTTATACTTTTTAATTCTTCATTTTGTTCAATATCTTTCCAAACAATTTCTGTTACTGAATTCATTTTACTTTTCCTTTACTTATTTTTTTATTTTATTAGAAGTATATGTTCCTTCTGAAATAAAGGTATTTTTTAAATTTTTCATAGCATCTAATTCTACCAATTTTGCACAGTAAAATTGAATAATTTTATAATATCTATTTGGTTCTTTTCTTAATTTTTTCAAATCATTTCTTAAGAATAAAACTTGCTTATCTTTAGAGTAATCAATATAATTTTTCTCTTTTCCTTTTTGTATTGCTTGATATTGTTTGTAAAAATTCTTATATTCTTCTCTTTCTGCTGGTTTATCCCAATAAATTTTAGTAGCTAATAGTTTTACATTATATTCTTCAATTAATGTAATAAGTAAAGAATATGCCTTTTCTTGCTTACGAGCTATTTTAGTATCAACTATTAAACTTCTAACATCATTTAATAATTTTTCATAGCATTGTTCAGCTACAATAAGTGGTAAACTATGTGTAAATAATTTTCTACTTAGACTTAATAATATCATATTTTTTTCGATAGTATCATTTTGGTCTAATTTACCAACAGTAAATCTTTCAAAATTTTGATAATCTTCAAGTATTTCTTTATATATTTTATTATCAGGATCCTTTTTCATTTTTAAAGGTAAAATATTTTCAATATATCTCTCTAATGTATCAAATATTTTATTATATACTTCATCCTTAGCTCCTGGTGTTAAGTTGTCTGCAAGTTTAATTGAATAATGTTTTAATAATCCTTTATATAATGATTCCATTTGAGAAATATATAATGTCTGATATTTTTGTAATAGTTGTTCTTTATTTAGATTATCAACTGTTTCATAATCTAAATTAAGTAAGTACATTTGCTTTTTGTATTTATATTCTATATATTGAGTGTCTTTTAAATGAACAATTAAATAATATTCAGATAAAGCATTTCTTTCAAAGTCATTTGCTACGTCATTTCTTACTTTTTTATAAATAGAATCCATTATATATTTGTCTATTGACTCTAAATATAAAGCATATATGTCTTCAAACTTTTTTGCAATAGCATCCTTTTTTTCTTGATTTTCTATATTTTCACTTGCCTTGTATGCTTCATAAGTCTTTAAAGCATTGTTTCTTTTTATTGAAATTAACATTCCATTAATTCCAATTTTTGTTGGAGTTAGTAGTTTAGTAATTGTGTTACTAATTTTTGAAAAAAATGTTCTTTCTTGGTATATTCTCAAACTTCTTTCTTCCATGGCATCTGTTCCTTTCAAAATACTATTTTTTCTTTTGTCCCAATATTCTCGAGTACTTCGTAAATAACTTCAACTTCAACATTTGCTTCCACTTGTTCTGTATTTATTTTTTTGTTTACTATTTGTTTTTCTTTTATTTGCTCTTCTAAATTTTTATCTGCCTGCTCTATTGCAATTTGTTTTGCCTCTTCCACTGTATATGTAAACTCTTGATTTTCATACTCTTGGTATATTCTTTTATTTATTTCTATTGGCAAATAAAAATCTGAAAATAGTTTTAGTTTTTTACTGGTTTCTATTGTATCATAATTTTGAAATTTTGGAACCCCTTTTAGCAAATTTATTTCAAAATTATTTATCTTTACGGAATATTTATTTTCCTCCTTACCTGTTTGAACTTTTTTAGTCTGTTTTAAAGGTACCTTTACCTTTTGAGAATGCCACACTTTTGCTTGAACCTCGCCTGTTGCATGCACATATCGTATCCCTGTATATTGCCCCTCAAGCCATCCTTGTATTAATACTGTCCCCTTAGTAACTAAGTCCCCATCATGTACTACGGCTGTGCCATTTTGAGCATTTATTTTTACTATCATAGCATCTTTTGTTGCAACAATGTTACAATATTCATCTTCTTTTATAATATCTGGTTTCAAATCTGCCTCTACTACCTTTATAACTGCATTTGTTCCTTTTATTTCTATTCCAATCCAAGCCAAATCACTTCTTTTTAGCCTCAATTTATCTATTATAGTTTTTGTATTTAAATTTACCTTAGAAGTTCCTACTTTAAAATTACTTTCTGCTAAATCTTTTATAATTTCTTCAGAAGAAATCTTTTCATTTCCTGTTACTTCAATATTCCATATAAAATTTGATAATGTAATAACAGCTACTATCAAAAATGCAAAAAACAGTGCGAAAATTTTTCTTTTTTTATATTTATGTAATATAAATGGGATTCCTTTTTTCTTTTGTATTTTTACTCTACATTTAGTTTTTTTGGCTATTTGCTTTATTTTTTTAAAGTCTTTTATTCCAATATTTATTCTTATAATTGTAGAATGTTTTCTTTTCATGTTCCATAAAAATATTTTTTGATTATTACAAATATTTATAAATCTTTCTATAAAGTACCCTTCTACTTCAATAGTTACATATCCCAAAATGTAGTTTAATAGTATTTTAAAATACAATTTTTTCCCTCCTAATCTTCATCTGTAATTGTTTCAAAGTCAATACTTTCTATATTTCCAGTAACCATCAAGTCATCTGTTGTCATCTCTTCTAAATAAAGTTTATTTCCATTAATGTTTAAAATTCCAATATATGTACTAATTCTAATATAAAAATCTTGATACTCTAATATTCCTTTATAATTTTCAATTAATATCTGTTTAAAACCTATTACTGTTAATTTTGGCAAGTTGGTTGATATTTCTTGAGGAATTTCCAATAAACGATTTATTCGGTTTTGTATGCTTTTATTTTTTTTAGAAGTTCTTTTCAACTTTCTCATCCCCTTTATACTATGTTAGTATGGTTGACAAATAATTAAATTTCTCTTTCTTATCTTTGGAAATCATCTAAAGACCTAAACTCATACCCCAGT
This sequence comes from uncultured Clostridia bacterium, assembly GCA_934122125.1. Classification (GTDB taxonomy): domain Bacteria; phylum Bacillota; class Clostridia; order TANB77; family CAG-508; genus CAG-273. The sequence goes on from CAKOVW010000008.1 coordinate 16,585, forward strand.
TTCTTAATTTCTTTAATACAATAGTCTAAGATGTTGCTGTTATCCTTTGATGTTGCATGTAATAATATAACTGCTCCTGGATGTATATTATTTAAAATCATTTTTTTGCCATAGTCTTCTCTTCCTTGTTTGTTTTTATCCCAATCATCATATGCAAAGCTCCACATAACTGTTTTGTATCCTAATGTATTTGTATATGCTACTGTTCTTTCACTATATTCACCTTTAGGAGGTCGAATATATTTCATTTCATAATTAAATTTTTGATAAACAGCTGTATGTAAATCCATTACTTCTTTTTGTATTTGTTCATTCGTTAAATCTGGCATGCTTTTATGATTAACTGTATGATTGCCAACAATATGTCCTTCATCTATCATTTGTTTTACTAACTCTGAAGCAGTGTTTAAATAATGTGCTGTTACAAAAAATGTAGCAGGTACTTGGTTTTCTTTTAAAACTGCTAATATTTTAGGTGTGTAACCTGCCTCATATCCGTTATCAAATGTAAGATATACATATTTTGAATTTTTATTTCCCATAGCAATTCCTTCATATGTATCTATTACCTTTTTATTTACACTTCCTAAGTCTGGTTGCTCATGATTATTTTCTCTTTTTATTCCCCAACCTATTCTTTTTTCACTAACAGTATTTGCACTAGTTTGAGCTGTTTTGTTATTAAAATTAATTACTGAAATTGAAAAAACAAATATTAGTAAAATTGAGGACATAAGTACAACAAAACCTGATTTTTTATTCATTTTAATGCTCTCCTTTTTTCTTATAGCAATATTTTATTTTTCGACATCAATTATTTTTTTGCCAAAATTTCCTTGACAATATAATTTATTTGAATTATATTTATAATAAGCAATTGGAAAAAAATGGGTAATTATATATAGTTTTGTCGAACTATTGCTTTTTAAATATATTAACATTTCCTATTTATATATATTATACGGAGGAAAAAGATATGTTAGATTTTGTATTATGTGATGACAATTTTAATGTTCTAACTAGATTGGAGAAGCTATTAGAAACCATCTTTATTGATGGAAAATTTGATGCACGTATTGCCCTGAGTACCACTATGCCTGAAGAATTAATAAATTATATGAGAAATAACACTGTTCATGTTGTGATTTTAGATATTGATTTAAAATCTAAAATTTCCGGATTAGACTTAGCCAATACAATTCGTAATCATGATAAAAATGTTTATATTATTTTTACTACAGGTCATTTGGAGTATGGGTTAATGGCATACAAATATAAAACATTTGACTATATTCCAAAACCTATTACTCGCGAAAGGCTTGAAGAGACAATTACTAGATTATTTGAAGATGTTTCAGGTTGTGTAACCAATTTTGTTAGGTTAGATAATAATAAAACTATTATCAAACAAGATACTATTAAGTATATTCAAAAAGATGGTATGAAAACTATTTTTCACACAGATACCAGAGAATATGAAACTTATAGTTCTTTTAAAACTATAATGCAACAATTGCCTGAGCAATTTATGCAATGTCATAAATCATATATTGTAAATACTAGTAAAATTGTTGGTATAGATTCTTCTAGTAATACTATTTTATTAGATAATAAGGACCAAGGCTATAGGTGCTTTATTGGTCCTAAATATAAAAATAAACTTATGGAGGTTTTTAATCATGGAAATTTTTCAAACAATTTGGACGGCGATGACTACAGAGAATGAGGTAGCACTACTTTTATTATGTTTTCCTCTCTATTTTGTTGATACACTAATTAATATGCTATTGTTTACTACTATCTTAAATATCAGTGCTTCTAAAAAATCTAAAGTTCTATATGTAACTATTATGGGATTTATTGCATTTATTGATAGATCTTTTGTTCCTGACCCATATGGTACATTTCTAAATTTGATTATAGGTATTATACTTATAAAATTTATATTAAAAACTACTTGGACTAAGGCCTTAATTTCAGAGTTCATACCTATAGTTATTATATCTATATTAGAACTATTCTTGCAAAAGATGTGTTTAGAAGTATTAGATATTCCTTATGATTCAATAATGTATGTGCCAATTTATAGATTTTCTCTTTTATTAATAATTTATTGTTTTATGTATGTAATATACAGAATTCTAAAATATTGCAAATTTCATATCGACTTAGAAAATATGACCAGAAAAAATAGAGTTTTATTTATTGTAAATTCTATATTAGGTATTATTGCTATTGCTACTCAAATTTATTTAATGGCATTTTATAGTAATAGTATGCCAATTGCTGTTACTTTTGTAAGCATTATAAGTTTAATAGCATACTTTTTTATTAGTATATACAACATGTTAAGCATTAATAAATTAAATACTACAACTAGAGATTTGCAAGAAGCTCAGTTGTATAATAAAACTTTAACTATTTTGCATGATAGTATGAGAGGTTTTAAACATGATTTTCATAATATTGTTCAAGGTATTGGTGGTTATGCTGATAGAGGTGATTTAGATGGTCTTAAAAAATATTATAAACAACTTATGATAGATTGTAACCGTACAAATAACTTAACAGCTCTAAATCCAGAAGTTATTAATAATCCTGCTATTTATAATATTATGGCTACTAAGTACCATAAAGCAGATGGAATTGGTGTTCAAATTAACTTAGGCATTTTTATGGACTTAAATGAAATTGAAGATCACATGAAAATATATGAATTTACTAGAATATTAGGAATACTTTTAGATAATGCTATTGAAGCTGCAGCTGAATGTGATGAAAAAGTAATACATGTAAGTTTTAGAAAAGAAGAAAACAGACATCGTTTACTTATGATTATAGAAAATACATATAAAAATAAAGATGTTAACATTGATAAAATTTTTGAAAAAGATTTTTCTACTAAATCCAAAAAGAATAATAGTGGACTTGGTTTGTGGGAAGTTAGACAAATATTAAAGAAAAACAATAACTTAAATTTATTTACTACTAAAAATGAGGAATTTTTCTCACAACAATTTGAAATATATTATTAATTTAAAAATAATTTTACCATATATAAAATTAATACAAAAAACAGAGGTATATAGCAATTGGAATACCTCTGTTTTTTAATTTTGTCGTTTTAAGGAAATATTTATATTTATATATACGGATACATCAATTAGTCTTTTTTGATTAATGATGCAGGCATTTTAGGTTGGTGGATAAGTCCCCAAACAAGACATGCAGTATTTGTAGATTTTGCATATTTTTCTGCTATTTTAGCTAATAATTTTACCATTTTAAAATCCTCCTTATATTTTATTTATATAATAAGCATTGCCGGCTAATGCATTATCAATCTAAATTGTTTCTTCTGTATATACTTCGTAGCCATGTTTGTTATTTGTTAATTTATATGAAATAGGTAATACTGTTAAGTTTTGCAAAAACATTGCATAAATTATCATGTATGAAAATTGTTTATATGGGCTAAATATTATTATTGACAATAAAATTCCTAATGAAATATATGCCTTTATCTTTTTTGATTTTCTTTCTTTTTTGCTTAGTATTGGCATATTCTCTGTATCAGCAGGAGCATATTTAGCAATTATAAAGATACTAAATATTGATAATATTCCTGCCAAAACATATATAATAAAACTATGAGAAATTTCAAAATATTTTGCTATTATTATTGGACTTAAATATAAGATGCTTGTTGTTATCATACAACCTAAATGAGTTTTTAGATGGAAACCTCCTGTGAAACTTCTATATGGTGCTATTAAGAAAAATAGTAATAAAGTTTGCCATCCCATATTAAGTAAAAATCCTATGATAAATAATATTAAAATTTTTGGTAATTCTCCAAATATTAATCTTACTCCAAAATTGATAACTAATTCTCTTTCTTCATCAATGTCTGTAACTTTTGCTTTAATTTTTTCTGTTATCCAATCACAAAATTTATCTATCATTTTTCTTACCTCATCTTTTGTTATTTGTATTTTATATCTTTAGAAAGCAAAAAAATAAAAACCTTATAAAAGTATCAAAATTTTATGCAAAAAGTGTCATTTTTTGTTTCATATAATATTTTGATATTTTTATAAGGTTCTACTTTATATATTTTATTATAACTCTACATCTTTTAAAATTGCCCAACTTCCAATGGTTTGAGGAGTATCTTTAAACTCCATTAATTCATTTGTAATTGGATGATAGAGTTTTAAATCATATGCCCAAAGTGCAATTTGTTTTCCATGGCCTCTACCTCCATACTTTTGGTCGCCATATATACTATGGTTTCTACTAGATAGTTGTACTCTAATTTGGTGATGTCTTCCTGTATGTAGATTAATCTTTAAAACTGACAAATTTAGTTCCTCATCATATTTTAAAACTTCATAATCTAATATTGCTAATTTACTATTTTTAGTTCCCTCTTTTACAACTTTACTCATATTAGCTTTTTCGTTTTTTAATAAGTAGTCTTGTAAGGTTCCTTTTTGTTTTTCCATTTTACCATTTACTATTACCAAATATGTTTTTTGAAATTGTTTTTCTCTTACTTGGTTGCTTAGTCTACCTGCTGCTTTTGAAGTTTTTGCAAATACCATTACTCCACCTACTGGTCTATCTAGTCTATGTACTAAGCCTAAATACACATTGCCTGGCTTGTTATATTTTTCTTTTAAATATGCTTTTATTATTGTAAGCATATCAATATCTCCAGTTTTATCTGCTTGTGATGGTATGTTTACTGGCTTTTCTACTACTATTATATGGTTATCTTCAAATATTACTTTTAAGTTCTGCATCTAATTCTCCCATCTTCCATAAATTCCGCATGGTAAAACCATTTTTGAATTAGTCATAGGAAGTCCTATTTCTCCATTTGATACTTTTCCTTTATATTTTTTTGATATTGTAAGTTCCAAAATATTTTGCAAAACTGTACTTGATATTCCTGTTGTATATGAGTTGATTAAGAAAAATAGTGGCTTGTCTGATAATACTTGTGCACATAAATTTACTAGTTCTGGTAAGTTTTCTTCAAACTTCCAAACTTCTCCATTTGCACCTCTTCCATAAGATGGTGGGTCCATGATTATTGCATCATATTTGTTGCCTCTACGAATTTCTCTATTTACAAATTTAATAACATCATCAACTATATATCTAACAGGTCTGTCTTGTAGTCCTGAGGCTTGTATGTTTTCTTTTGCCCATGCTACCATTCCTTTTGAGCTATCCACATGACAAACTTGAGCACCAGCATAGCTACATGCTACTGTTGCTCCTCCTGTGTATGCAAATAGATTTAATACTTTTATTTCTCTATTTGCTTTTTGAATTTTTTCTATCATCCAGTCCCAGTTAACTGCTTGTTCTGGAAATAAGCCAGTGTGTTTAAATCCCATTGGTTTTATATTAAATGTTAAATTTTTGTATTTGACTTGCCATGTGTCTGGCATTTTTTTATTGTATTCCCAGTTTCCGCCACCTGTTGAACTTCTATGGTATTTAGCATTAACATTTTTCCACTTTTCTGGAAAACTTTTTTGTGTCCATATTATTTGTGGGTCTGGTCTTACTAAAATTACGTTTTTCCATCTTTCTAGTTTTTCACCATTTGCCATGTCTAATATTTCGTAATCTTGCCAATCTTTTGCTACATTCATTTCTAAATATCCTTCCTTATTTTTTATAATATCTTATACTCACATATTGTAGTATGCAATATTATTACTTTTTATCGTTCCACCCCCCAACTGCCTAAGAATGTATAATGCAGATTTCCACTAGTGAAACTCTGCATAATACATTCTAAGTTGTCGGTCCCCACGAAACCACGCTCTAAAAAGTAATAATATTGCATACTACATTTTTATAAAATATTTTCTTTGGAGCGTAAAAAAGTATTATATTACATACAATATCTTAAATATCTTGCAAAATATGTATAAAATTTGTAACCAACATTACATCCATAACTACAAATGTTAAAAATATTGCCAATGTAGTTACTGCTAATTTATGTTTTTTAATTTTTTGTACCAACTTGCTTGTCCATTTTAATGACTTCAAATTTAAAGTATTACTACTTTCATCATAACGTATATTTAAAATTAAATCTTTTGTGTACTCCATAAAATAAAATCCTCCTAATATATTTTCTAATAATATATATTCATATATTCGGATTTTATGATAAAAATCGTAACACAAATTATTACATTATTCGCTTAATTTCTGCTTTATACTTTTAGCTAAGTTTTCTGTAATTCCTGATACTTCTGTCAATTCTTCTATACTAGCATTTTGTATATTATTTATAGTTTTAAATTTCTTTAGTAGAGCTTTTTTCTTTGCTTCTCCTATTCCGTCTACTTCGTCTAAAACAGAGTGTGTTGTTTGTTTATCTCTTAATTGTCTGTGATAATTTATTGCAGTATCATGTATGTTATCTTGAAAGTTTGTAATTACTTTCATTAAGTTTTCAGATAATTCAAATTCATTTTTATTCTCGTCTATAAGAGCTCTAGTACTATGTTTATCATCTTTTACCATTCCATATACAGGTATAGATAAGCCAAGTTCTTTAATAGCTTGTTTAGTTGCTTTTATTTGTGTAATTCCACCATCTGCAAATATCACATCTGGAAAATCTCCAAATGCTCCATTTGGGTTATCTATAGAATGAAGCAGTCTTCTTTTTACTACCTCTTGCATACATTTAGGGTCATCTTGACCTATTACTGTTTTAATTTTAAATTTCCTTGATAAATTCTTTTTTAGCTCTCCATCTTTTAGCACACACATTGATGCAACCATAAATTGTCCTGATAAATTTGATATATCATATCCCTCAATTTTTCTAGGTAATTTATCTAATTTTAGAGCTTCTTTTAATTCATTTACAACACTATATTTTTCCTTTTCTTTGTTCATTATAGTAATTTTAGCATTGTTTTCTGCCATCTCAACTAGTCTTAATTTTTCGCCTTTTTTAGGTACTTTTATTTCTACCTTATAATTTGAATTTTCTGAAAGTAATTGCTCTAATATTTCTTTATCTTCAATTGCTTCTTTTATCATAATTTTATTTGGCAAAAATACATCATTTATATAATATTGTTTAATAAAATTTGATAAAATTTCTGCATCTGACTCATCTTGTAGTCCAGCAAAGAAATAATGATGCCTTTCTATCATTTTGCTGTTACGAATTAAAAATATCTCAACACACACTTGTGCTTGTCCTCTTGCTATTCCTATTACATCAATATCATGTTCTGATATATTAGAAACCTTTTGTCTTTCTTCTGTAATTCTTTGAATAGCATATTTTTTATCTCTTAACTCTGCTGCTTTTTCAAACTCTAATTTGTCTGCCGCTTCTTTAATATCTTTATCAAGCTCTTTCATTATTTGGTTTGTATTACCTTCTAATAAGCTAATAATCTGATTTATTTCTTTTCTGTAATCTTCTTTTGAAATTTTACCAATACAAGGTCCAGAACATTTTTTAATATGATAATTTAAACATGCTCTACCTTTATATTTAAATGTTTTGCATTGCCTAATTTTATATTTTGAATTTATAAAATCTAGCATTGCTTTTGCACTGCCACTATTTGCATATGGTCCAAAATATCTTGCACCATCATTTAATATTCTTCTAGTTAAGTATATGTTTGGGAACTCTAGCTTTGTGTTTACTTTAATATATGGGTATGTTTTGTCGTCTTTTAATAAAACATTGAATTTTGGCATATTCTTTTTTATTAAGTTACACTCTAAAATAAGTGCCTCTGATTCATTATCTGTAACAATATACTCAAAGTGGTCTATTAAAGACACCATATTTTCAATTCTTTTTGTTTTATTGTTTTTTCTAAAATATTGCCTTACCCTGTTTTTTAAAGAAATTGCTTTACCAACATATATAATCTTGTCATTTTTATCATGCATGATATATACACCAGGTTTACTAGGCAATTTTTTTAGTTCTTCTTCTATATTAAACACCTTTGGATTTCCCCCTTAGCATAATATATATTGTAGCATATTTTACTGTATTTTACAAGGCAAACTTAGGCTTACACGTGCATAAAAATATTAAAATTTGACACATTTTGCGTTTTATAGTAATATATTAGCATTAGGATACAGATTAAAAAATATCTTTTAGGAGGGTTGTATATATTTAGCGCCAGGACAGTTTTTATTTACTGTTGACGAGGTTAGGGCTTATCGAAAGATTCGGCGGATGGTTCTATGGCATGCGTTACTGCCATTACATATTAGCAAAAAATTATAGTAATATAATATAACAAATCTAATATGAGTACGCTTAATTTGTATACCTTACTTTAAATTTTAAGGAGGTATATTTTATGTGTGGCATTATAGGTTATATAGGAGATAGAAAAGCCACTCCAGTTTTAATAAATGGTTTATTATGTTTAGAGTATAGAGGTTATGATTCAGCAGGTATTGCTGTTATTGAAGATGGCAAAATTACTGTAATGAAAGATAAAGGAAGAGTTTCAAATTTAGAAGCTATTGAAGGTATAAATGATTTAAAATCTACTATTGGTATTGCACATACAAGGTGGGCAACTCATGGAAAACCTGCTCAAGTAAATGCTCACCCTCATATGGATAATAGCGGTGAATTTGCAGTTGTACACAATGGTATTATTGAGAATTATCATGAGTTAAAAGAATTTTTACTTTCTAAGGGTTACCACTTTTTATCACAAACAGATACAGAAATAATTCCTAATTTAATTCATTATTATTACACAAATGGTATAAATGATGATGACAAATTTTTAAGAGCTGTAAAGTCTGCTGTTGATGATTTAAAGGGAAGCTATGCTTTAGAAATTATTTCTAATTTGCATCCTGATAGAGTTGTTGTTGTTAGAAAAGACAGTCCTTTAGTTTTAGGAAAAGGTAGCGGTGAAAACTTTATTGCATCAGATATTCCTGCTGCTTTAAAATATACAAAGGAATTTTATTTATTAGATGACCAAGAATATGCAGTTGTTTATAAAGACCATATTGATTTTTATGATAATAGCCTAACTCCTCATAGCAAAGCTATTAAAAATATTGAATGGGATGCTACTGCTGCAGAAAAAAACGGTTATGAAGATTATATGTTAAAAGAAATATTTGAACAGCCAACTGCTATTCGTGAAACTATTGGTTCAAGATTTAAACTAGGAGAAAAATGCAGTTTTGATGATATAGATATTTCAAAAGATTATTTGGAAAGCATAAATAAAATATATATCGTTGCTTGTGGTACAGCTATGCATGCAGGTTTAGTGGGAAAAAATGCAATTGAAAAACTTTGTAAAATTCCTACTGTAGTTGATATTGCATCAGAATTTCGTTACCGTGATCCTATTATAGATGACAAAACACTTTGTATATATATTAGTCAATCTGGCGAAACTGCTGATACTATTGCAGCCTTAAAACTTGCTAAATCTAAAGGTGCTAAAACTTTAGCTGTTTCAAATGTTATTGGAAGCTCAATTACTCGTGAAGCTGATTATACAATTTACACACATGCAGGGCCTGAAATTGCTGTTGCTTCTACAAAAGCATACACTTCACAAGTTGTGCTAATGGTAATTTTGGCTATGTATTTTGCGGAAGTTTTAGGAACATATGACGGTATTGAAAAATTAAAAGCTGATATTTTAGATTTACCATCTAAAATCGAGGCAATGTTAAATGAAACAAATACTATTAAAGAATTTGCTAATAAAGTATATACTGAACATGATATGTACTTTTTAGGAAGAGGTACTGATTACAATGTTGCAATGGAAGGTTCTCTAAAGCTAAAAGAGATTTCATATATTCATTCTGAGGCATATGCTTCTGGTGAATTAAAACATGGTCCTATTGCTTTAATTGAAAATGGTATAACTGTAATTAGTATTTTAACAGATGCTAATTTAGTTGAAAAATCTATTAGTAATATTCAAGAAGTTATAACAAGAGGTGCTAAAACTTTAGTTATTACAAACCAAAAATTGTCAAATAGCTCATTTAATTATGTTATAAATATTCCTGAAACTAATAGCTTAATCTCACCTATCCTTTCTGTTATTCCACTTCAATTGCTTTCTTACTACATTGCAAAAAATAAAGGATTAGATGTTGATAAGCCAAGAAACTTAGCTAAATCAGTTACAGTTGAATAATATTATAATTTGTGCCAATGGGGACGGAGAATTTTGGCACATTTTTAAATAAATAATTTTAATATAATTAGTAGGACTGCACCTGGAATGCCTAAAAGCCCCACTAGTATTGCTGTAACAATATTTAGTCCTATATGAAAGTTCCATATTGCACCTATTAAATTTATTATAAATATAAGCAATCCACCTAAAACAGAGTTTACTATTAATTTAAATAATGCTTTTAATGGAACTGAGAATATTTTCCCTATAATCCATAAAACTATTATACACCCTAAAATAACTAAAGCATTAGAAAAGTCCAATTTTTATCACCAGTCCTTTAGTAATATGTATGATAAAAATTGGACAAATATTACTTATCCTACTTGATTTTTTTTGAAATAAATTTCTTCTATCATATTTAATGATAGCCCTTTTGCTCTTGCTTTATTTACTAGAAAATCCACTTTGCTTTTACTTGCTTTAATTTGATACACATAATAATCTACTAATCCCTCTTCTGCTGTTTCAAAGTTTTTGTTTGCAACATTTAGTTCATTTTTTGCTTTTATTAAGCTCATTATAAGCTCTACTTTTTTATCTTCCTCAGTTTTTTCTTTTATATTTAGCTCTTTTTGATATTCATCAAACATTTCTTTTCTCCCTTTTTAGTTTTTCATAATCATTATATACATTAATTGTCAATTTATTCGTTATAGTTTAAGAAATGTTGATTTTTGTAAAATAGTTTGCTATAATAGTGGTAGAATTTTTAAGAAAAAGTGGTGTTTTAAAATGATAGATATTAAATTTTTAAGAGAAAATCCTGATGTAGTTAAAGAAAACATTAAAAAGAAATTTCAAGACCATAAGCTAGTATTAGTTGATGAAATTCTTGAATTAGATGCTAAAAATCGTGAAGCCAAATTAAATGGTGATGATTTAAGAAGTAAAAGGAATTCATTAAGTAGCGAAATTGGTAACTTGATGAAACAAGGAAAAAAAGATGAAGCAGAAAATATAAAGGCTCAGGTTCAAGAAATTAACAATAAATTACTTGAAAATGAAAAACTTGAGGAAGAATATTCTGCACAAATTCAAGAAAGAATGATGAAAATTCCTAATATTATTCATGAGTCTGTTCCAATTGGTAAAGATGATAGCCAAAATGTTGAAATTCAAAAATTTGGAGAGCCAGTTGTTCCAAGCTATGAAATTCCATATCATACAGACATTATGGAAGCATTTGATGGCATCGATTTAGATTCCGCTCGTAGAGTTGCTGGTAATGGATTCTATTATTTAATGGGTGATATTGCTAGACTTCATTCTGCAGTTATTTCTTATGCCAGAGATTTTATGATTAATAAAGGTTTTACTTATTGTGTTCCACCTTTTATGATTCGTAGTAGTATAGTAACTGGTGTTATGAGTTTTGAAGAAATGGACGCAATGATGTATAAAATTGAGGGAGAAGATTTGTATCTAATTGGCACAAGTGAACATTCTATGATTGGAAAATTTAAAGATCAAATTCTTCCAAAAGACAAAATTCCTTACACTATGACTTCATATTCTCCTTGTTTTAGAAAAGAAAAAGGTGCCCATGGTATTGAGGAGCGTGGTGTTTATCGTATTCATCAGTTTGAAAAACAAGAAATGATTGTTGTTTGTGAACCTGAAGATAGCTGGAATTGGTATGATAAATTATGGTCATATACAGTTGAATTATTTAGAAGCATGGATATTCCTGTTCGTACACTAGAATGTTGTAGTGGCGATTTGGCTGACTTAAAAGCTAAGAGCTGTGATGTTGAGGCTTGGAGTCCTAGACAACAAAAATATTTTGAAGTTGGTAGTTGCTCTAATTTAACTGATGCTCAAGCTAGACGTTTAGGTATTAGAATTAAAGGTGAAAAACAAAACTACTATGCTCATACTTTAAATAATACTGTTGTTGCCCCACCTCGTATGTTAATTGCTTTACTTGAAAATAATTATCAAGAAGATAGAAGTGTTAAAATTCCTGAAGTTTTATGGCCATATATGGGTGGAACTAAAGTTTTAAAACCAATTAAATAAATTTTAAATTAGGAGTAGTAATATAATAATTTTTATCGCTACAAACCACGCTTTAAAAATTATTATATTACTACTCCTAAAAATTCATTGAAAGTAGGTATCAAAATGTTTATTAAAAATCCTGAGTTTAAAATTTCTGCTGTTAGTCCTAAGCAATATCCTGATGATGGTTTGCCTCAAGTAGTGTTGGTTGGAAAGTCTAATGTTGGGAAGTCTAGTTTTATAAATACCTTAGTTAATCGTAAAAAATTGGCTAGAACTAGTAGTGAGCCTGGTAAGACAAGGCAAATTAATTTTTATAATATGGACGAGAAATTTTATTTAGTTGATTTACCTGGTTATGGTTTTAACAAAATGTCAAAACAGGAACAAGCAAAAGTTGGTAGCTTTATTGAAGAATATTTACAAAAAAGTAAAAATATTGCTTTGATAATATTTTTAGTAGATATAAGACATGACCCTACAGCTAACGATAAACTTATGTATGATTATATTTTTAAGACTAATTTACCTTGTATAGTGATTGCAAATAAAGCAGATAAATTAGCTATAACAAAGGTAGATACTGCAGTATTCAATCTACAAAATATCTTAAATCCACTAAAAGATATTACTTTTCTTCCATGTTCTAGTGAGAGAAAAATATATACTGACAGAGTTTGGGAAGAAATTGAAAAATATATATAATAAAAATAAAATCAATGCCTTGTTGACTTTATTTTACTGTTTTAGTTGACTATTTGGTAATAATATATTATAATATATACACGCTCTTATTAGAGCAAATTAATTTTATCGGAGGTTTTTTTATGGCTACTAATCTTAAGCGGTTCATGAAAGTAACTTATGAATCTGAGGAGGCTGCCCGCCACGCTTTGCGTGCGGCCGAAACCAAATTCTACAGTGGGGTTCAGACTCTCTCGCAGAATCTGAACCGCGTTGAAGGAAAGTCCGTTTACTTCGTGAAGGCTCTGGACAACTTCAGAGATCGCAAGGTTTTGCATTTTCTGCTTTCGCAGGAGGGTGCGCTTCCCGCTGGATGCCATGTGATGTAAAATTTCCAAAAGAGGGTGGTTTTTAATAAACCACCCTCTATCTTTTTAATTTTCTTTTTTAGTTATTGCTTTTAACGCTTTTGGACGTTCTAGTACAACCACATGTCCACATCCTAAACATTTCATTTTAAAATCAACACCAACTCTAGTTAATTCCCATAGCTTACTTCCACAAGGATGTTGTTTTTTTGTTCTAACAATATCGCCTACATTATATTCCATAGGAACTCACTCCTTTTTTATTTTTCAATTATATTTTTAAATCTTTTCTCTACTCTTTCTTTTCCTAAAACTTGCATAATTTCATATAAATCTGGTGTTTGTTGTCTTCCTGTTAAAGAAACTCTTAATACTGTACTAACATCACCAACATGTGCTTTCCATTTCTCAGGCTCTTGTTTAAACATTTTTACTTCTCTAGCATATCCTAATTCTTCTGATAAATCTTTTATTTTATCAAACCATGTTTGTTTGTCATCATCTATATTGAAGTATTTTTCTAGGTATAATGATAATATTTTTTTGATTTCTTCTTTATCATTTATTTTAGCATATTCAAAGTTATTGTCTAAACTAAAGAATTTCTCATCATACATATAGTAAATTGCATTTTTTATTTCTGCCCATTTAGATATATCTTTTCTAGGTTTAGCTGTTCCCCTTTCAATTCCAAATACTTTTAAAGCATATTCTTTATCTTGTAGCATTTCTTCAAGCTCTTTGTCATAACGTTTTGCCCAGTTTAAAGAGTCTTCATATACTCTTTCTTTAGAATATGTAGATATAACATTTTTTGATATGTCTAGTAATTTTATCATATCAAAAATTGCTCCACTTACACTCATTTTGTTAAGTTCAAATTCAAATTCTGATATATCTTTATCTGGATTTGATCTTTTCCATGTTTCAAAATTTGAGTTTGCTATATTTAATAAATATTGATATACAGCTTCTGCTGGTATACCTTCTTCATGATAGTAACTAACTGCTGCTTCTGGGTCTTTACGTTTACTAATTTTACGTTTTTTACCCTCATCATCTTTTAATATTGCTGATGTATGTGCATATTTAGGTACTGCAAATCCTAATGCTTTAAATAACTCTAAATGAAGTGGTACTGAAGATAACCATTCGTCAGCACGAATTACATGTGTAACTCTCATTAAGTGGTCATCAACAGCATGTGCAAAATGGTATGTTGGCAAGCCATCTGCTTTTATAATAACTATATCTTGATCATTTTCTGGGAATTCTACATTTCCTTTTATAACATCATGGTGTCTAATTTTTCTTTCTTCATTTCCCATTGATTTAAAACGAATTATATATGGTTCCCCAGCTTTTATTTTTTCTGCCGCTTCTTCTACTGATAGATTACGATATGTCGCCCATATTCCATAATAACCAGGTCTAATTTTAGCTGCTTCCTGTTTTTTACGCATTTCATCTAATTCTTCTGTTGTTGCAAAACATGGATATGCTCTACCTTGTTCAATTAAGTATTTAGCAAAAGCCTGATATATGTCCTTTCTAGCACTTTGTTTATATGGTCCATAATTTCCTTTTTCTTCTGTTTCATTTATCATACCCTCATCAAATACTATTCCAAAATCTTTAACTGCCTCTACTATTTGCACTACACCATTTTCAATTAATCTTTTTTGGTCCGTGTCTTCTATTCTTAATATACTAACACCTTTAGTTTGTTTTGCAAGTGTTGTACATATAATGCTTTGGTATAATCCACCAATATGAACATAACCTGTTGGGCTTGGTGCAAAACGTACTACCATTGCTCCTTCTGGTAAATTTCTTTCTGGATATTTTTCCTCATAATATGAAATTGGTTTTGCATTTGGAAATATTAAATTTGCTAAATCTTTATAATCCACTTTTTCCTCTCCTTTTTCAAAATAATTTATTTTTAAAATGTTTAATTTTGAAATAATTAAATTTTGACAAGCACTGATGCTGTTAAAGCTTTGCTTGTTACAGCATCAGTATGCAAAGCTAAAACTTTTATTTAAAAGGCAAGGGCACATACGTGTTGTATGTAACCGCGTTTTAAATGAAAGTTGACACAGTTCAAAATTGTAATTATTTCGAAATTTATTAAACTTCTGTAATAATTGGTAAAATCATAGGATTTCTCTTAGTTTTTTCAAATATATAATCTCTTAAAGTATCTTTTAAGTTAGATTTAATTGTCGCCCAATCAGTAATATGGCTTTCTTCACATTTTTTTACTTCCTCATAGATTACTCTTTTAATATCATCCATTAAGTTTTCTGATTCTCTAACATAAACGAAACCTCTTGATACTACATCTGGCTCTGATACTATTTCTCCTGTACTTGAATCCATTGCAACAACTATAACTATTAATCCATCTTGAGATAAGTGTTGTCTGTCACGTAAAACTATATTACCAACATCTCCTACTCCTAAACCATCTACTAGTACTTTTCCATTTGGTACTGATGTAGTAAGTGTTGCTTCATTTTCATTTAGTTCTAAAGTTCTACCATTTGACATTATAAAAATATTTTTAGGCTCTATTCCTAATTTCTTAGCAGTTTCTGCATGTGCTATAAGTTGTCTATATTCCCCATGCACTGGTACAAAGAATTTTGGTTTTGCTAAAGTCATTATTAATTTTTGCTCTTCTTGACAAGCATGTCCAGATACATGTACATCTTCTAATGAACTATATATAACTTCTGCTCCAATTTTCATAAGCTCATCAATTACTTTTGATACATATTTTTCATTTCCTGGAATTGGTGTTGCAGATATTATTACCATATCATTTGGAGTAATTGTTACTTTTTTGTGATCTCCATTTGCCATTCTCGTTAAAGCAGACATTGCTTCGCCTTGACTTCCAGTAGTTATAATAACTAACTGATCATCACGATAATTTTTAATATTATCAATATCTATAAATACATCTTCTGCACCCTTTATATAACCTAATTCAATTGCAGCATCTATCATGTTCATCATACTTCTACCACATACTGCAATTTTTCTTCCATATTTAATTGAAGAATTTACTATTTGTTGTACACGGTGTACATTTGACGCAAATGTGGCTACTACTATTCTTTTTGAATTATTTAAGAATAATCTGTCAAACACTTCTCCAACTGAGCTTTCAGACATTGTAAAGCCCTTTCTTTCACTATTTGTACTATCTGAAAGTAAAGCTAATATTCCTTTATTTCCTAGTTCAGCAATTCTATTTAAGTCTATTACCTTATCATCTATTGGAGTATAGTCAATTTTAAAATCTCCTGTGTGAAGAATTGTACCAACAGGTGTTGTAATTGCAAGCATGACCGCGTCTGGTATACTATGATTACTATTTATAAATTCTACCTGCATATGTTTAAATTTTACTGTTTGTCCTTGTTTTACTGTATAAATTTTAGTTGTTTTTAATAACTTATGTTCCTCTAACTTATTTTTTATTAATGAAACCGTTAATTGTGTAGCATATATAGGCATACTAATTTGTTTTAATATATATGGTATTGCTCCTATATGATCTTCATGTCCGTGTGTTATAACTAATCCTTTAATTTTTTCTTTGTTTTTAATTAAATATGTTACATCTGGAATTACTAAATCTACCCCTAACATATCTTCTCCTGGAAACTCCAATCCACAATCTACAAGTATTATTTCATCTTCATATTCAAAAACCGTGATGTTTTTGCCTATTTCTTGTAGTCCTCCTAGAGGTATTATTTTTAAATTAGACTTTTTAAAGTTAAATTGCATAGCTTCACTACTAACTGCTCTAGTATTCTTAGTATCCGTTCTTCTTCTAGTAGTAGTTCTTCTTTTTTCTTGTAAAGCTGTTTTTTCCACTCCTTGTTCCTTTTTGTTTTGATTAACTTTATTGTTTCTTCTAGGTGAGTATCTTACTCTCTTTTCTTTTCTTTCAGTATTTTCTTTTTGCTTTTCTTCATTTTGTTTTAATTCATTTGTCATTAATGTTTTTCTCTCCTTTTTATTAATTTGTTGTTTTTAGTTATTTCTATTTATTACTTTAAATTCATAGAACAAATAATCTGTGGTCATTTTCGCACAGATATATTAAATATATTTCCTTTCCGCTCTAAAACACATATATATTTTAACCGTTCTATTTTTTATAATACACAAATATAAATCTCTTCTTTACCAATATTGGTAACAACTGTTTGTTATTATACTATTTTTTTATGATTTTGTCAAATTTTTACTTATCTTACGTACTTTACTTTAAAACAGAAATACCCCCATTATGATAAATAAATTTATCATAATAGAGGTATTTTTGAATATTTATTTTTTACACAAAATTTCTTACACACTTCTCTTTATAGAGAAACTACAGCGCGGACGCCCAAGCTAGGACTGTAAGTGTTGCCGCCAGAGTACCACAAGCTGCAGTAGTTCACGAGGCCAGAAGTGTACACACGGCGCAAGCCAAACGTCGAGCTGTTAGAGTACGTAAGCACGTATGAAGACGCAAGCCAGTACGAACAATTTGCAGAATCTTCTGCATTTCTAAATAGTAGTTTGTATGCTTTACTTGTTGTTGATATTCCTTTACATGTTCCTGTTGTTGAATCACTGCTTGTTAATGAGTATGGATAATAGTAATACCATGTACTTGTTTCTGTTATTGAACTTGTATTTCCTCCTGGTCCTATTTTTCTTCCATCTACATGTTCATATTTACCATTTATTAATCCTCCTGTGTATGTCAAACCATTTGTATTATTTGTTGTTTTACTTGCTGTATATGTTACTGAACTTCCATATTCTCCCCATTGTCCAACACCATCTCCTGTATTGTTTGGATCATATCCTGTTACTCTATTTATATCTTCTACTTTTATACTTCTTGCATTTGTTCCATATGGCTTACACATATTGTCTAATTGTGTTACTCCTGTATTATATCCGTCTTTACTCTC
>CAKOVW010000009.1 GCA_934122125.1 uncultured Clostridia bacterium
TATTATATTAACTTTTTCTATTTTTCAAGTATTTTTGTTATTTTTATCATCTTTTTTATTATAACTTTTTTAAAAATTTTATTTCATACTTTTCATTAATTTTTGTGCTCATGTTTTATATATTTTAGGATATTTTCAAAAATGATTGACATATTTATACAACTACTTTTTGTATGGTATTTTCAAGATTTTCGTTAGTTTTCATTTTTATTACCATATAATTTGTAGTGTGTCCTTTTAAATATTCTCCTTCTCTTTCTTCTAATAGTACTTCTACTTCTTTGCCTATGTATTTTTGGTTGTACTCTTCCTCATTTTTGTCTGATAGTTCTATTAGTTTATTGCTTCTTTCTTCTTTTATATTTCCATCTATTTGATTAGGCATTTTAGCTGCAACTGTTCCGCTTCTTGGTGAATACTTAAACACATGCATTTTATAGAATTTTATTTCTTTTAAAAACTCGTAAGTTTGGTTAAACTCTTCTTCTGTTTCTCCTGGGAACCCTACTATAATGTCTGTTGTCAAATGTACTTCTGGGTATGCATTTCTAAGTAATTTTACTACATGTCTAAATTGGTCTGTTGTATATTTTCTGTTCATTCTTTTTAATGTTTCATCACATCCGCTTTGTAATGACAAATGAAAATGATCACATATCTTTGAAAGTTTTTTAAGTCTTGTTACAAATTCTTCTGTTATTAGTGTTGGCTCTAATGAACCTAAACGTATTCTCTGTATTCCATCTATTTTTTGTATTTCTTCTAACAAATCAATTAATCTATATTCATTTTTTCCAATCTCCGTAAGTATTTGTTCTTTAAAATCTTTTCCATAAGACGCTATATGTATACCTGTTATAACTACTTCTTTTATACCTTCTTTTGCAACATCTGTAATTTCTTTTATTACACTTTCTGGCTTTCTACTTCTAATACGTCCTCTTGCATAAGGAATTATGCAATATGAACAAAACTGATTACATCCATCTTGTACTTTTATTACTGCTCTTGTTTTTTCTGTGTATGTAACATCTCCAAAGTCTAAGAACTCAGTTTGATGTAATACATCTGATACATATGTATTTTTACTAGCTTGTTCTACATATTTTACAATGTCATTTTTTTCATTTATTCCAAGTATTAAATCAATTTCTGGTATTTGCTCTAGCTTTTCTTTTGCTACTTGGGCATAGCAACCAACAGCAACTAAAATGGCTTCTGGATTTATTTCTTTTACTCTTCTCAACATTTGTCTTGATTTTTTATCTGCCATATTTGTTACTGTACATGTATTTATAATATAGATATCTGCTTTTGTTTCAAAGTCTACTACTTCATAACCTGCTTCAATCATTTTTTGCATCATTGCATTTGTTTCATATTGATTTACTTTACATCCTAAAGTACAAAACGCTACTGTTTTCATATAATTCCTCTTTCTATTATTACTTAGAATATTATAACATATATGTCAAGAATTTTTTCACATAAAATCCATAGTAATTAAATGAATTTTATGGTATACTATTTATAAATTTTAAAGAAAGGAGTATGTATTATGCCAAGTGTAAAACAGAGAATGATAGATATTGTTAACTCAGTTCCTGAGGACTACTTTGACAATTTGAAGCCAACAGAAATGGTATTTAAACTTATGTTAGAATATTTAAGAATATATGGCGAAGATGAAACAACCATAATTCCTGGTACTAATAAGCATTTTGATTATGAAACTTTAAAGAAAATGTTTGAAGCTAAAAATCCAAGTTAAAAGGAGGTTATGTTTATGGATTTTATGAAAAAAACTTTAAATCAAGTAGAGTTAACCGAAGATACATTATATGATATCATTTATAATTTAATATTTTTTGCTGAACTTAAAGAGAGCGAAGATGATATTAAAAATGGTAGAGTATATACTTTAGAAGAAATTGAAGCCGAAATGGAGGCGAAATATGAAAGTTATAATAACTCGAAAAGCCAAGAATAATTTACTAAATTTATTTGATTATAATGCAAAAATATCATTAAATTATGCAAGGCGCATTGATAAGAAAATTCGCTTATATATTAAAGAATTGGAAGATGCGCCGTATATTGGAAGATATGTTCCTGAAATTGCGAGTAAACATTTCCGAGAACGAATCTGTGAAAAGTTTAGAATCATTTATTTTATTTCTGAAAAAAACAATATTATTTCTATTAGATACATATTTAGTGTAAGACAATCTAAAAAAACATTTTTCAAATTACATTTTTAATTTTCTTTATATATCTCCTTATATGTAAAATAAAAAGTAGGAGTTTGTGCTCCTACTTTTTTGTGTGCCAATCTTCTCCGTCCCCAATGACACATTACATTTTAATACATTCCGTCCATTCCTGTTGGTTCATGGTCTGAACATTTACAACTATTTGCTTCTTTTTTATCTGTTACTATGCTTTCTGTTGTTAGTATCATTGATGCTATTGATACTGCATTTTGAAGTGCACTTCTTGAAACTTTTGTAGGGTCTACAATTCCTGCTTTTTTCATGTCTACATATTCATCTGTTTGAGCATTAAATCCAACACCTACTGGACTGTTTTTAACTTTTTCTAGTATTACAGATGGCTCTAATCCTGCATTTATTGAAATTTGTCTTGCTGGTTCTTCTAGTGCTCTTAGAATTATTTTACCACCAATTTTTTCATCTCCTTGTAATTTTTCAACTACCTCTGTAACTTTTGGTAAAATATCAATATATGCTGTTCCACCACCAGGTACTATACCTTCTTCAACTGCTGCTTTTGTAGCAGATAAAGCATCTTCTATTCTTAATTTTCTATCTTTCATTTCAACTTCAGTAGCAGCTCCAACACCAATTACAGCAACTCCTCCTGCTATTTTTGCTAAACGTTCTTGTAAGTTTTCTTTTTCAAATTCGCTCTTTTCTTCTGCAATTTGAGATTTTAATAAAGCTACACGTTTTGCTATTTCTTGTTTATCTCCCATTCCATCTACTATAATTGTGTTTTCTTTTTGTACTTTTATTTGTCTTGCTCTACCTAATTGTTCAATTGTTGTATCTTTTAATTCTAATGCTAAGTCTGATGTAATAACTTCTCCACCTGTTAGTATTGCAATATCTTCTAGCATTTGTTTTCTCTTATCTCCATAGCCAGGTGCTTTAACAGCTACTACATTTATAACTCCTCTTAATTTGTTTAAAATTAATGTTGATAATGCTTCACCTTCTATATCATCACATATAATTACAAGTTTTCCAGATTGTTGCATTAGGCTTTCAAGTAATGGTAATATTTCTTGAATATTGCTTATTTTTTTATCTGTTATAAGTATATATGGGTTGTCTATAACAGCTTCCATTTTTTCTGTATCTGTTACCATATATGGTGATACATATCCCTTATTGAATTGCATTCCTTCTACAACATCAAGTTCTGTTTGTGATGTTTTAGATTCTTCTATTGTAATAACACCATCTTTAGATACTTTTTCCATTGCTTCTGAAATAAGTTCTCCAACTTCTGGGTTGTTTGCAGAAATACTTGCAACTCTTGCAATATCTTCTTTTCCACTTACTTCAACACTAATTTCTTTTAAAGCATCTACTGCTGAAACTACAGCTTTATCCATACCTCTTTTTATAGCCATTGGATCTCCACCAGCTGCTACGTTTTTTACACCTTCGCGAATCATGTTTTGTGCTAATACCATTGCTGTTGTTGTTCCATCTCCAGCAACGTCATTTGTTTTTATAGATACTTCTTTTACTATTTGTGCTCCCATATTTTCAAATGGGTCATCTAGTTCTATTTCTTTAGCAATTGTTACACCATCATTTGTAATTAGTGGTGAACCAAATTTTTTGTCTAGTACAACATTTCTTCCTTTTGGTCCTAATGTTACTTTTACAGTATCTGCTAATTTATTTACACCATTTAATAGGCTTTTTCTGGCATCTTCGCCAAATTTAATTTCTTTTGACATTTTAATTATCTCCTCTCTATTCAACTATAGCTAATATATCATTATATTTAACTATAATTAGTTCTTCTCCATCAATTTTAACAGTAGTTCCAGCATATTGGTTTAAAACTACTTTATCTCCTTCTTTTATAGCCATTTCAACTTTTTTTCCTTCTGAATTTGTTCCATCTCCTACTTTTATAACCTCAGCAATTTGAGATTTTTCTTCTGATTTTCCAGCTAATATAATTCCACTTTTAGTTGTTTCTTCTTTTTCTAACATCTTAACAACAATTCTATCTCCTAATGGTTTTAACATGAATTTTACCTCCTTTTTAATCACTTTATTATATGCTAATTTTTATTTTTTAGAATTTTTGCTCATGCCTTCTTTCTTTTTTAATTTGCATACAATAAAATTAGCAGTCTTTGTTTAAGACTGCTAATACTTTATACCTATTTACTAAAATTGTCAAGTATACTATTTAATTTTTCACACATTATTCACATTTTCTTTTGCTAAAATGTTTAAGCATCGATATATATCTTTTTGTATTTTTCATAAATATTTAATACTTTTCTAACATATAAATTAGTTTCTTTAAATGGAATATTTTCTAAATCTGAACCATCCTGTTTTATTGTTCCATCTTTTATCCAGCTATCTACTCTACCCATTCCTGCATTGTATGCAGCTAATGCTAAACCTATATTGTTATATTTGTTTAATAATGTATAAAAATAATATGTGCCAATTTTTATGTTTATTTCTGGATAATATAATTTTTCTGTAGTTATTGTTTGTCCTTCAACTTTATCATATATTTCAACAGCTGTGTTTTCCATAAGTTGCATTAATCCTATTGCTTCTGCATTTGAATTTGCTTTTTCATTAAAGTTACTTTCAACTTTTATTATTGAATATATTAATAAATTATCTATATCATATTCTTTTGCATATTTATCAACATATTGTTCATATTTTTTTGGATATATTTGTTTTTGTATTATCTCATTTAAATTACCCCATTGAAATATTAATATAATTAAAATAATAAATAATATTATTAACGTTATTTTTTTAGCCAAATTTATCTCCTTTAACTTCTTTTGTAATTTATTTTACGTCATACCAGTTGTTTGCTTCTGAAACTTCTACTTCTAGAGGAATAGTTAATTTAACAGCATTTTCCATACTTTCTTTTAGTATTTTCTTTACTTCTTCTTTTTCTTCTATTTTACATTCTATTAAAAGTTCATCATGAATTTGCAAAATTAGCTTTGCATTTAGTTTTTCTTCTTCCAACTTTTTATTAACTTCTATCATAGCAATTTTCATAATATCTGCTGCTGTTCCTTGAATAGGTGTATTCATTGCTGCTCTAGCTCCAAATTGTCTTACCATATAATTATTAGAAGAAAGTTCTGGTATATATCTTCTTCTATGAAATAGTGTTTCAACATACCCTTGCTGTTTAGCCTTTTCAACTATTTCATCCATAAATTTTTTTACGCCTTTGTATTTTTCTAAGTATTGTTCTATATATTGTTCTGCCTTTTTACGGCTTATACCTAGTTGCTCTGCTAATCCAAAGCCACTTATTCCATAAACAATGCCAAAGTTTACTGCCTTTGCAGCTGTTCTTTGTTCTTTTGTTACTTCTTCTAGTGGTACATTAAATACCTTTGATGCAACTTGTTTGTGAATATCTTCTTCGTTCAAAAAAGCCTCTTTCATATTTTTGTCTTTTGAAATGTGTGCTAAAATTCTTAATTCTATTTGAGAATAATCAGCATCTATAAATATGTTTCCGTCTTGAGCTTTAAATGCTTTTTTTATTTGTTTTCCTTGCTCAGCTCTTGTTGGAATATTTTGAAGGTTTGGTTCTGTTGAGCTTATTCTTCCAGTAGCTGTAATTGTTTGGTGAAAATATGAATGTATTTTGTGAGTATATTCATTTATATATATTATTAATCCCTCTACATATGTCGAATTTAACTTCATAAATCCACGATATTCTAGTATCTTTTCAATAATTGGATGTTCTGGTTTTAATTTTTCCAATATATCTACATCTGTAGAATATCCCTTTTTGGTCTTTTTATATACTGGCAATTTTAATTTTTCAAATAATATATTTCCTAATTGTTGTGTAGAATTTATATTAAATTCTTCTCCTGCCAGCCTATATATTTCTTGTTTTATTGATTCTATTTCTTCTTTTAGTTTACTGCCAAATGATATAAGCTCTTCTTTATCTACATATATTCCTTCATATTGCATTTCTGCTAGTACTTTTATTAGTGGCATTTCAATACTTTCAAATAATTCTAGTGAGTTTATTTCTTCTAATTTTTGGTTAATTACTTCTACTAGTTTTGCAATTGTATACATATAAATAGAATTTTGATATTTTTCAAAATCTACTTCTGTTTCGTCTTGTGAAAATAGGGTCATTTGTGTTTCTTTTTGTTGTTTAGCTCCAACTGTTTCTAAGTATTCAGGTATATCAATATTTAGGTATTGGTTTGCCAATTCCTCTAGCTTATACTTACCATTACTTGGGTTTAAGAGGTATGCAGCAATTTCTGTATCAAACTTAATTCCTTTTAAACATATTCCATTTTGCATTAATAATACATATATTTCATTTAAGTGATAACTATATTTTTGTATGTTTTCGTTTTCAAATATGTTTTTGAAATATGAAACAAATTCATTAATATCATTAAATTTTATTTCATATATAGTATTTTCATTATATATATATATTGATTTTATTTGCTTTTTTATTATCAAATTTTCCTGTTCTGTTTTTTCTGTCCCTAGCATAAACATCAGTTGTTTTTTGTTTTTTTCTAGTAACTCTTTTATTTCGTTTTCTTTATTTAAGGTTTTTATTTCAAATAGTTCTGCTATGTTCTGCTTTGGAGCTTCTTCTGATTTTAAATTAAATCTATCTATAAATCTGTTAAAGTTTAACTCCTTAAATTTTGCAAAAACTTCCTCGTTATTCCATTCCTTTATTTTAAATTCTTCTAAATCTTCTTCTATTGGGACTTCTAAATTTATTGTTCCTAAAAATCTTGAAAGTTCTGCTAATTCTTTATTTTCTATTAGTTTTTCCTTTGTTTTTGGTTTTAAGTCATCCTCACCTTTTTCAATTGCTTCATATAATCCATCAATAGTTTTATATTTTTTTATAAGTTCTAATGCTGTTTTTTCTCCAACTCCTGGCACCCCTGGAATATTATCTGATGTATCTCCTTGCAATCCTTTTACTTCTATAAGTTGTTTTGGAGTTACACCATATTTTTCAATAACTGCTTGTCTGTCAAATGTTTCAGTTTCTGTTTTTCCCATTTTTGTATGTGGAATACGCACCTTTACTCTACTTGAAGTAAGTTGAAATGTATCTCTATCTCCTGAAACTATTGTAACATCAAAACTTTTCTTTTCTGCTTTTTTAGCTATTGTTCCTAATACATCATCAGCTTCATATCCTTCTTTTTCAATAACTGCAATATTCATTGATTTTAAGATATCCTTTAATATAGGCATTTGCTCTGCAAGTTCATTTGGCATCCCCTTTCTTGTTGCTTTATATCCATCATATAGTTTATGTCTAGCTGTTGGAGCTTTCAAATCAAAAGTTACCATTAAGTATTCTGGTTCAATATCTTCTAGTACCTTAAAAAGTATAGCTAAAAAACCATATACAGCATTTGTATATTTACCATCTGGAGTCATAAGCATTTTATTGCCCATTATACCATAAAAAGCTCTATTTAATATGCTGTTTCCATCTATTAAAACTATTTTCTTCATTATTACCTCTTTCTTTCATACTATTACTAGTAGAACCATACATTTCCGTTTTGTTGACATAAATTGGTATTTATGCTATAATATATTATATCGTACATTTACAATTTTATATTATAAAAGGAGGATTTGCAACTATGTTTAGCAAGATTTTTGATTCCAGCATTGGTGGCAGTTCCACCAGTTCTATTCAGTTGCGCAGCAAATTCATGAAAACCGTTCAGGATCCCAAGGTTCGGCATGCGGTTCTCGTTCAGTGTGAGGAATTCATTAACCTTTCCGTTTATGAGGTTTTTCTCATTCTGATGCAGACTGCCTCAAATTTTTCCGAGCTTGTTGCCTTTACTCAGCTCGAGTGGGCAAAGCTCACTGACGCACAGCTCAAAAGTGTCTGGAGCGAACTTCGCTCTCAGTACAACACTGCTCATCATGGTATCCCTGAAGCAGAGCTCTTTTTCAATTGCAGCGAGCCCTACATTGAAATCTCCAATCGTGTTTCTTCTGAACATGCTATGTCTGTTTTCAAATACATTATTACGTATTTGCAGGCTAACACTCAGAGCGAACACAGCCGGCTTGTTTATCTTCTGACAAGTGTCTGTGAGCGGTATCAGTTCGGTGGGCTGCGTGAGCTCGGTTTCAGTTATGAACAAGCTCAAGAGTTTTTGCCTGTTGTTCATGCAGTTGCTACTTTGACCACTGGACTGCTGACCAACAACTGCTATCTTTCGGCAGTAGATCTGGTTCAAAACCTTTGTACCGAAACTACTCCGGCTACTGATGCTATGGATGAAAATTCCGAAAATAATGGAGGTAATGAAATGACTACCACTGTTGAGCCTGCTCCCATCGTTATGGGTTGTAGCTACAACGAAAGCAAGCCCGTTTTTTCTTTCAAGACCATGTGCGACCTTGTTGACAACTACTACCTTCTGTCTGACACCTTTGAGTGCTTTGCTGAGTTGCGTCAGCTCGGCATCGAGCCCAGTTTTCTCATTGAAAATGAGGCCAGCTTCAAAGAGTTTATCGACTCTATGGAGCGCTTCTACAATGGCGACAAACCCCAGTAATTTTGGAACTCCTTTTAAAACGACAGAGAATTTATTTCTCTGTCGTTTTTATTTTTCTATAATATGTCATATATTCCACCAAATAAGATGTTGTTATAATATAATAAATATTCTCCCATCATTGCTCTGCAATTTATATTATCTAATAAATTCAATTGTTCTAATATAAAATCTCTATATTCTTTTGATGTTGCCATAATAAAATCTCCTTTCTTTGGAACAAAATATTTACTCATATCATTTCCTTCTAATTTTAGCAATTCTATTTTGTTTTTTATTCCTCCACCATATCCTGTTAAACTTCCATTTGTTCCAACTACTCTATGACAAGGTATTATAATACAAATAGGGTTCCAGCCAACTGCTCCACCTACTGCTTGTGATGACATTCTTTTCAAGTTTCTTTTTTTAGCAATTATTTTTGATATATCATTATAGGTTACAACTTGTCCATATTCAATGGAGTTCATTATATCAATTACTTCTTGTCTAAAAGGTGTTAAATTTTCTATTTTATATTTTGGTATAAAATTAGGATTTTTACCACTAAAATAAATGTCTAGCCATTTGCTTGTTTCTTTAAAGATTTCTAAGTTTTTTTCTTCACAATTTACTATATGTTTAGAAGAATCTCTTGAACTTTCAAACCATAAACCTGTTAGGTATTCTCCATCACTATTCATAATCATATTTGAAAAGTTTTCTGGAGTTTGATACACATATTTATATGTCATTTTATTTTCTCCTATTATAATATACTTCATGGAACACAATGTGTTCCGCTACAAATTACTTATATAATCTTAAAACCTGATATTGGTATGCTTCATCTTTTTCTGTATAACCAATTGAAATGCCTTTGCCATTATTTGCTGTTTTACCTGAGTTAGCTTTTGTCTTTACATCTTCTAATAATGTATCAATTTCTGAATCAGTAATTTGACTATTATTTGCTTTAATTAAATGCTTAGTATATGAAATAGCATCTGCTTCATATTTGCTAGTTTTATCTACATATAAAAGCATATAGTTTACAATTTCAGTTGTTTTATCTCCAGTATATTTTTCTGGAACAACTACCAAATAAACTCCATCAACCAATCCATACCAATATTGATTATTACTTTCAGTTAGATAATCAGTTGATGCTGGATTTAATGAGCTATTGTCAACTATTTCTGTATTAAATTTTGCAACTAAAACATCAACAGTTTCTTTTTCAACCCAACCATACTTTTCTTGAGTTTCTTGTAAATCTTTTTTAGCTTCTTCTAAATTATGCTTTGAAAATTGAACTATTGCAATACATATAGCAACAAAAACAAGCACAAATATTACAACACAAATTCCTATAATTTTTTTCTTATTCATATTAATTATCTCCTTACAAGTTGTTATTTAGACTCTACTTATTGGTATATTATTTTTGATATTTTTCTGGTGCTATTGATATATCTCTTATCATATCTCCATTAATTATACGAACTTTATTTTTTTCTTCAACTTTTATCCAGTTATCTTCTACTGCAACTATTTTTCCTTGTACTCCAAAAGATTCATTAAATAGTATAATTACGCATACTTTTCCTATAAATTCTTTCATTAATTCTTGTGGCATTTTTCTTTTCCTCCCTTTCTTTTTTCTTTTAATTATTCCTAAATATAATTTATTCTTTCTTGGTATTATTATACAGCAAAAAAGTATAATAAACAAAAACAACCAATAGTTTATTTTTATCATCTCCTAACTCATAGCGACCAATATTTTATTTTTCAAAGGTTATAACCTTAATTAGTAAACGTCTATTGTTCCCTGATAGTTTTTTGCTTTTTCTAAAAGTGGGCCTTTCGCTCCCATAGTAAATGCAATATTGCATTTACAACTCCTTTCAACATATTTTATATTCCTTACTCTAAATATTCAAATCTAATAGTGTTTTATTTCTTTTTACATATTTCTAATACTTTCTTCATTGTATTTGCTGTCCTTATAGTTATTTGGTCTTTTATATTGTTGCTTGCAGTCTTAACCCACCAATTTGATTTTCTATAATTTTTCAAATCATATGACCAAAATATAGAATTATTATATTCCTCAATCTTTTCAATCTCTTCTTTTGGATCTCCAATAGTATTATATATTTCTTCATATTTTGCTGGTGGAATTATAAAAATCAAGTTATCATATATATCTTTATTGCTAGTTCCCCACCATACTGGATTATTATTTAATATATCTTCAAGTTCAGTTGCAGTCATAATAAATATTTTAGTCTTGAGAGATCATACTTGCTATCATGTTCATATCTTTCATTAACTTTACTCATTGCCATTGTAGATAATGGCATTGTTCTATCTATTATTGCCTTTAATGTTGATGGCATGCTATATGTATACAAAGGAAAACTCCATATAATAACAAGAGATTTTACAACCTACGCTTCGTAGAGTTTGATTATTCTCTAATTTAGTAAAAAGTCTAATATATTCATTCCTGCATCTGTTCCAGTTTTATAAATTTCTGTATAACCACATTTTGTACAGCTTATAGTAATGAACTTTTTATTTTGCACATCAAATATTTTTGCAAAGTTCCCTCCAGTAGCTTGAAATTGGTCCTTTTCAAATTCTTCATTATTACATTTTGGACATTTCCATTTTTCCATAATTAATCCTCCTTAAATTATTGTCTTTTAGTTTTCGTAGCGGAGCACATTGTGCTCCATTACTAATTGTAATATTTATCCAAGTTCCATTTTAATATATTTTCATCAATATATTTCCATATTCTCAAATAATCTTTTTCATTTCGTATTATGTGATCATAATATGATTTCTGCCATATATGCTCTTTTGTTTGTTTTGTAATATACTCTTTATATTGCTTAATTACTCTTGAAATTGATATTGGTGTTTCTTTTTCGACTATTAAAATCATATGTATATGGTTTGGCATAATTATATACTTATCTAGTTTTATTGGCTTATAAATATCATCTATTTTCTTTATACAAGTATTTGCAACTTTACCAATATAGTTATATTTCATTATTCCATTTGCTATTTCACCGAAATAGTGCTTTTTTTCTTTTGTGCATATTGTAATAAAATAATATCCACTTAATGTGTAATCATAATCTTTTAGTCTTGGATTTTTTCTCTCAAAATATTTATTGTTAAATGTATTCCTTTCTTTATGGAGCACACTGTGCTCCGCTACAAAGTTTATGTATTGTTGTTTATTTATGGTGCAGACTGTGCTCCGCTACAAAGTTTATGTATTGTTGTTTATTTATGGTGCAGACTGTGCTCCACTACGACATTTCTTTATCTTTTTTTATTTGTTTACTATATCTATCTTCTTCTGAGAATACACATCCACAATATTTTTGCATGTATAAGCCTAGTTCTCGTGCTTTTTCTTGTCCTTCTCTAAAACCTACCCTAAAATCTCTATATAGAAAGTTCAATTCATATTTTTTAGCAATTTCTTCTAGTATCTGTTTTAGTTCTTCATGTCTTTGATATGGGCTAACAAATAATGTAGTAGTAATTGTATCAAAGCCATGTTCTTTTGCATATTTTGCTGTTTGTTCTAGTCTAACTCTATAGCAGTAATCTGTACATCTTGTTTTTAAATTTCCTATTACATTTTTGCAAAATTCATCTAATCCATATTCTTCTTCAAATATTGCTTGTACTCCTATGCTTTGAGTATATTCTTTTAGACAATCTCTTCTTGCTTTATATTCCATATATGGATGTATGTTTGGGTTATACCAATATACTGTTGGTTCTATTTTTTCTTTTCTTAAACTATCTATACAATATACACTGCATGGTGCACAACAAGTATGCATTAAAAGTTTCATTTTTCTCTCTCTTCCTTTTTTCTCATAAATTTGCATAAAATGCTACATATTATTATTGATAAAATTATTGTTATTATTGAGTTATACATTCCATATTTAAATGCGTCATTGCCGACTCTAAAATAAATAAATATTGGCAACATTGATGTAATACTGTTTGTTATTATAAATTTTTTTATATAATCATTGGTCCAAAATATAGTTGGGAATAACCACATTAGGTACCATCTTTGAAAATTTATTATTACTAAAAATATAAAAATAAGCATAAATATACTGTACTTATTGCATATTTCTTCAAATTTTATTTCTTTTTTTACTAACAATATTATTAAGCTAGTTGCATATACAACCATAAATACTGGTATTCTTAATGAATTAATTGTAGTAAATGTTCCTTTATCTATCTTTTTTAGTAATATTGCCATTATTGACTGGCTAAATCTTTCATTTTGTACTAGCATATTAGTATATATGCTTATATCTCTGAAGTATGGCAAGTACATAATAACCACTAATGCTATTATACTTAACCCTACTTCAAAACAGTACAATAACTTTTTAGGTGTTGGTTTATCTTTAAAGTAATAAAGTAAAATAAATGGAACTAACAATGCTGTACTATATTTAATTGCAATTGACAAAGCCATAAATATAGCAGCTAACCAAATATTTTTCCTTTTTAGTAAAAAGTACATAGCTATTAGTACCATAGCTATTAGATATATGTCATTATGCACATTGCTTAGTGCCTCTACTAGCACTAGTGGATTTATTCCATACATTAACACATATTTTGTATTTTTAGTTATTTTATAAATAATATAGCAGTTTAGTATATGTACAAGTAACCCTGCTATTTTAAAAATATATAATGCAATTGTAATTTTTCCAAAAGATAGGCTAACTAATAATTCTGATATAATATTCCAAACTGGTCCATATACACTTGTAGTATTTTTCCAGTACCCCGTATTTTGCAATATTTCATCATTTGTTCCATTTTTTTGCAAATCATATACAGTTGTATAATATGGATTTTCTCCATATTTTGCTGCAAGCCAGCTATCTCCCATATAGTAAAAAATATCTGAACTTAAAATAGGTAATATTACTGCAAATAGTACTGATATTATTATAATAAATATTGCTATCTGCTTTTTAGTTGAGAATACTTCCTTTTCCTTTTTTAATATTAATACATATAAAATACTAAAAATTATTACAAGTCCTATAAATATTATTCCTTGAATACATCCATTGAACGTATTTGTATATTTTTCTAATGTGTAACTATAATATGTGTTAAATCCATCCACTGTTTTATTAGTTATTAAATATATAACTGATGGTATGGTTAATGCTATTGATATTGCAATTATTAAGCATACTAAGATTTTATTTTTCTTCATATGGTACTCCTATATGTTTATATGCTACTGGCATTGGTATTCTACCTCTTGCAGTTCTAGCTATAAATCCTATTTGTATTAAATATGGTTCATATACATCTTCTACTGTTTCTGGTTCTTCACCAATTGTTGTTGCAATAGTGTCAATTCCTATTGGTCTTCCATTATATTTTATAATCATTGTTTCTAATATTTTTCTGTCTATATCATCTAGTCCCATTTCATCTATTTCTAATTTTCCAAGTGCTGTTTTGGCTATTTTTAATGTTATGTTTCCATCACCTAAAACTGCTGCATAATCTCTTACTCTCCTTAGCAATCTGTTTGCAATTCTTGGTGTTCCTCTTGAACGTCTAGCAATTTCTATCGCTGCTTCTTCATCCATTTGTAAGTCTAATATACTTGCTGACCTTTTTACTATTGTTGTTAAGTCTTTTGTTTCATATAATTCTAAATGATGTATTATACCAAACCTATCTCTTAAAGGTGTTGCCAATGCTCCTGCTCTAGTAGTTGCACCTATTAGTGTAAACTTTGGCAAATCAAGTCTAATAGACCTAGCACTTGGTCCCTTTCCTATCATAATATCTAATGTATAGTCTTCTAATGCTGGGTATAATATTTCCTCTACACTTTTGTTTAGTCTATGTATTTCGTCTATAAATAGCACATCAAATTCTGAAAGATTTGTTAATAATGCTGCTAAATCTCCTGGTTTTTCTATTGCTGGTCCAGATGTTATTTTTATATTTGAATTCATTTCGTTTGATATTATATTAGCAAGTGTGGTTTTTCCTAACCCTGGAGGACCATATAATAAAACGTGATCAAGAGGCTCGCCTCTTTTTTTGGCAGCCTCTATGTATATTTTCATATTATTTTTAACTTTATCTTGCCCAATATATTCGTCTAAAGTTTTTGGTCTTAAAGAGTTTTCTACTCTTTCTTCTTGTATATCTTCTAATTCCGGACTTATTAGTCTTTCATCTTCCATCTTGCTCTCCTTTTTAGTTTCTTATTTATCACTTCTAATATTATCTTGGTTTATATCTTCAATGTCCTCTTCTTGTTTTACTCTAAAAATATCCTTGTATCCAATTGCTATAATTGCAATTACTAAAAGTGCAAATGATAATGCTTTCCAAATTCCACTTTCTAATAATATAATTGCAAACATTCCTAATGTTGCTGTAAGTCCATATAAAATTAGAACTGCCTGTTTTTGAGTGTATCCTCTTTTCATCAATCTATGATGCAAATGTCCTTTATCTGCCTTAAATACAGCTTTTATTGATTTGCCTTTTATAATTCTTCTTATTATTGCAAAGATTGTATCAAATATAGGAAGTCCTAGCACTATAATTGGTGCTATAAGCACTAAAGCGGTGTATGTTTTAGCAACTCCTAGTATTGATATTACGGCAAGTGAAAAGCCTAAAAAGTTTGAGCCTACATCTCCTATAAATGTTTTAGCTGGGTTAAAATTAAATGGTAAAAATCCTACTATTGAACCTGCTAATGCTGTTATTAGTAGTATTGATATTAGTGGTGATGATGGTGTTAATAAAAAGATTATTAGTAATGATACACACGAAATTAGTGTTATTCCTGATGATAGTCCATCAAGCCCATCTATTAAGTTTATAGCATTTGTTATTCCTACAATCCAGCCAACTGTAATTATATATGATAACCAATCATAAAAAAATATTTTATTATCTACAAAAGGTAAGTTGATATTCTCTATTTTTATTCCACAAGTAGCTACAATTATTGCTGCTACAACTTGTGCAATTAATTTAACCCAACTTGGTATTCCTTTAGAGTCATCTATAAAACAGGTTATCCCTAGCACTATTATTCCTATTAAAAATCCTATTAGTTTTAGCCAGTAATTGTTATCTGCATCAAAAATGTTTATTGACCCCTCTATGCTCATTACAATTAGTAGATATATTGTAGATACTATAAATCCACAAATAACTGCTAAGCCTCCGCAATCTAGGCATTGGCTTTTTATTTACCCTTCTATCATTTGGCACATCTATTGCCCCAACTTTTTTTGCTAATCGCATTGTATATGGTGTTAATACAAACGCAGTAATAAACGCTAGCAAAAATGCAATTGCTATATCTCCCCACATAGCTTGTCCTCCCTTTTGCTTAGTGTATTACCTCTATTGGATATTCCATAAATAATCCACTTTCTATAACACCAGTAATTGATTTTATATCTTCTTCTAGTGTTTCGTATATTTCAACAAATTTTGTATCTAATATAACATTATTATTTTCTGTGAACACTGGGCCGTCCTTTTTTTCTGCTTTTCTTAACACTGCTTCTGTTGCTCCTAAGTCTAGTAGTGCTTCTCTTACGCTACTAACCGCTTCTGGATAAACCTCAATTGGAATTGGCATTACTTTATTTAATTCATCAACTAATTTTGAGTCATCTACTAAAATATAGGTAATTCCTGCATTTACCATATTTAGTTTTTCTTTAAATAAAGCAGCGCCTCTTCCTTTTATAATCCAGTTATTATTTTTGTCAACTTCATCTGCTCCGTCAAAAGCCCAATCTGGTCGTTTTTCTAATATACTTACTGTTGGAATATTTAAACTATGGCATAGTGCTTTTATTTCATAAGAAGTAGGTATTGCAGTAATATGCAATTCCTCTTCTTCTATTCTTTTTGCTATCTCTTTAATAGCCAAGTATGATGTAGAACCTGAACCAAAGCCTATTACATCTCCTTCTTTAACTTTTTGAGCTATTTCTTTTGCTATTTTTTCTTTTTGCTCTTGGTTTGATATATTAGTTGGCTCAATTTCCTTTAAATTACTATTCATCCATTCCATAATTTTTCTCCTTAAATTTATTTTGCTTTTCCAATATAGTAATTCTTCTTTCCTCTTCTTGCAATAATGTATGTATTTTCTATAAACATGCTTTGGTCAATTGTTTTTTCTAAGTCTGTTACTTTTTCTCCATTTATAGAAATTGCACCTGATGAAATAAATTCTCTTGCTTCTCTTTTGCTTGATGCTATTCCCATATTTACAACAAAATCAACAATATTGGTATTTAACTCAACTTCTTTAACTTCTTGTCCTTTAAATAAATCTTCAATATCACTCTTAGATAAATCATTAAATTTATTGTTAAATAAATGGTCTGCTAAATTTACTGCTTTTTCGTATTCTTCTTTTCCATGTAAAAATGTAATTATTTCTCTTGCTAGTGCTTTATGTGCTTCTCTTAATTCTGGATGCTCATTATTTCTTACTTCTAGTTCTTCTATTTCTTCTTTTGATAAGAAAGTATAAATTTTTAAGTAGTCTATAACCATTGAGTCTTCTACATTTACAAAGAATTGATATAATTGATAACTTGAAGTTTTTTCTTTATCTAACCATAAAGCATTTCCTTCACTTTTTCCAAATTTATGTCCTTGTGAATCTGTTACAAGTGGCATTGTAAATCCATATACTTCATCACCTGTAGATTTTCTTATTAAATCTATACCAGCTGTAATATTTCCCCATTGGTCTGAACCTGCACATTGTAAATCTACATTGTTGTGTTCATGCAAGTGCTTAAAATCTAATGCTTGTAAAATCATATATGAAAATTCTGTATATGTAATTCCTGCATCTAGTCTTCTTCTTATAATATCTTTATCTAGCATATAATTAATATTAAAGTATTTTCCATAATCTCTTAAAAAGTCTAATGTATTTATGTCTTTAATCCAATCATAATTATTAACTACATCAAATCCAAATAATTTTTCTACTTGTTTTTTTATTCCTTCAAAATTTTTATTTACTTGCTCTTTAGAAATCATTGCTCTTTCTTTTGTAGGTCTTGGATCGCCTATCATTCCTGTTCCTCCGCCTACTAATAAGTAAGGATGATGTCCTGCATCTTTTAATCTTTTTGAAATCAAGAAACTTGATAAATGTCCAACGTGTAAGCTATCTGCTGTTGGATCTGTTCCTATATAAAAAGACATTCCTCCCTTGTTTAATTTTTCCTCTAATTCTGGACTTGAAATATCTTTAATAAGCCCTCTCCATTTTAAATCTTCAAAAACTGTCATTTTATTATCCTTTCTTCTTAATTTATTAGTTTTTAATTATTTCTTTTCTGGTTCTGGTATTTGATCAACGCCATTTACTGCCTCTTGTAATCCTAAGTCATGTTTTATTTGTGTTGTTGATACTCCTTCTGTTCTTGGTAAATATACAACCTCACAATAATCTTTTAAATAGTCAAATTTATCGCTTCCTGCCCAATCGCTTCCCATAACTACTACATCAACATCATACTTTTGTACATCTGATATTTTTTGTTCCCAATTTTCTTCAGGTATAACTAAATCTACATATCTAATTGCTTCTAGCATTTTTTTTCTTGTTTCATAATTATGATATGCTTTTTTTCCTTTGCCTGCGTTAAATTCATCTGTTGAAACAGCTACTATTAAATAATCCCCTAATGCTTTTGCTCTTTGTAACAATCTAATATGACCATAGTGTAGCAAGTCAAATGTTCCATAAGTTAAAACTCTTTTCATTTTTTTCCTCCTAAAATTTTTTCTACAGTTCTTGCTGTTGCTTGTCCGTCATCTAAGTAGTTAAATTTTTCATTAAATTTTTTATACTTTTCAGTATATTCAAAGTTTTTAATATTTTTTATAGCTTTTATTAGCTCGTCCTCAGTTTTAGTTATTTCACCTGGTAACTCATTTATATCAATATAAAAGCCTCTCATTTCGTCTTTATATTCTTCAAAGTCATACATATAAAATATCATTGGTCTTTTTAAATTTGCATAGTCGAAAAATACGCTTGAATAGTCTGTTATTAAAATATCGCTTACAATATAAGTTTCATTTACATCATCTATATCAGATACATTATATATAAAGCCTTTATATTTTTCAAAGTCAAATGAGTTTGAAACAAAATAATGTGCTCTAAATAGTATTATATATTCGTCTTGAAGTTCTTTTTGTAGTTTATCAAAATCTACTTCTGTTTTGTATGTATACCCAACTCCTGATTGATGTTGATTATCTCTAAATGTAGGTGCATATAATATAACCTTTTTGTTTATCTTATCTATTCCTAATTTTTCTTTTATTCTCTTTACATCGTTTTCTGTATAATTATATAAGAAATCATTTCTAGGGTATCCTTGTTCAATTATACAATTTTCTTTGTTCACACTTTTTAAGTCAAGTGCTGAACATAATTTTTCTGTTGTAAACTTAGATGGTGATATTACAAAGTCGACTTTTTTTGCTTCTATATGCCACTTTTTCTTAACTTCTTTTACTGTATTTAGAGCATTTTCTGTTTTTTGCAAATCACATCCCAATCTTTTAAGTGGTGTTCCATGCCAGCATTGTACATATATTTGCTCTTTTTTAGGGTATATATGGTCATATATTCTATGGTTTATAATCCAATATTTTGATTTTGCTAAGTATTCTTCATATTTTTTGGTATTTTGTTTTACCAATATTGTATTTTCGTTTTCCAAATCTTTATAATTATCTGGTTCTTTAAATGCCCAAACAAATTTATAGTCTTTAAATTCAGGACTATTCTTCATGTATAAATATATAGCTTTTGGACTATCTGTATAATATTTTCCATTGAAACTACTAAAAAACACCATTTTTTCATCTACTTTTTGCCCCATTTTTCTAATTTCGTATCTCAATTTTCTATATGTATATAAGGTTCCTCTTGAAATTTTTCTAAAAAGTAAATTATTTTTAGCCAAATTTGTTAATGCAACTTTTATTTTTTTCATGCTATTTCCTCCAAAATATAATTATTGCTTCATCATCTTTTTTATATTTTCTATAATTCTTTTTGAATTGTCAGTGTCTATAGTTTCTATATATTTTGATTTAAATTTTTCATATTCTTCATAAGGGTATTCTCCCTTTTCTATCATAGAAATTATATCATTTATATTATCAAATGTAACTAGTTTCATTTCTTCATTTAAATTAACATTAAGTCCTCTATTATTTTCATATTTATTTAAATCATATAAATAGAAAAATATCGGTTTATTCAAAACAGTTGCTTCAAATGCAATTGCTGAGTAATCTGTTATAACATAATCTGCTATTTTTAATAGCTCAAATGTATTATATTTTGAATCAATAACATAATTATTATCTACATTTGTTTTTTCTAATGGATGTAATCTTATAATTAAATTATATTTTTCTTTATTAACTGAATTAATAATTTCACTTATCGAAGTTTTTTCGCCTTTTCTAAATGTTGGAACATATAGTATATTCTTTTTTTCATTAAGTTTTGGATATTCCTTTAATAGATTTTCTACTTTTGCATCTATTTTGTTATCTTTCCCTAATAAATAATCTATTCTAGGCATACCTAAAACAGGTATATTCTCTTCCTCTATTTCAAAGGCTTCTGCATAAATTTTTCTTGTTGCTTTACTTGCACATGTTACAAATGTATAGTTTTTGTGCATTTGCATTATGTTTGCAACAACAGAATTACTTCCTTCTTTTTTATCTACAACTTGCCTGCCAAACTTTTTAATTGCTCCTAATGCATGCCATATTTGTACAATTACTAATTCTTTTTTATGTTTTAATATACTTACTTGAAGTTCATATCCATCTACTATGCATATCTTAGATGTTGCTAAATGGTACATTGTTTTAATAATGTAAAAATAATAATTTACTTTTTTCAAAAATTTTTTTGGTATTTTTTTACACATTATCTGTATTTGCACATTTGGGTCTTTTTTTAGTAATTCATCTTTTAGCATTATAAAATCAATATTAATTTCATTTGATTGTCTGCTAAGCATTAATACCTTATTTTTAGGAGTAGTAAATAGTTTTATAAAAAAATATATAACTTTTAGATGTGCTTTAAATATGTTTAAGCATATTGCTAATATATATCTTTTTATATTACTCATCTTTCTACTCCTTTCACTTTTTTATTTTATTAATTTTAAGAATTTTTCTGCTACTCTTTCTCTTGAATATACATCATATAGAGTTTCATAATTTTGTATTATTTGTTCTTTACTAATTTCTGGCACCTTTTCTATTTTGCTTATTAATTCATCATAATTGCTATAGTATGCCTCTGGAATATTTTTTAATATTTCATTTGAGCCTACATTTCTTTTGCAAAATACCATTTTGCCATTAAATATTGCTTCTAAATATATCATTCCAAATGATTGATTTTCTGATAAATCTAAAACAAAGCTGCTGTTCAAAATTTCGTTTTGTGGGTTTTCTAAAGAGCCTGCATATTTTATGTATTTAGATATTTTGTTTTTGTTTATTAGTTCCTTAAACTCTTCTAAATAATCACCTTTTCCATATACATTTATAACAATATTGTTCTTTTTATTTTGTTTTAAATATTTTCCAAACTCAATTATATTATTAACATCATTCTTTCTATCAACTGATATTCTCATAAGTATAATTCCTTTTAATTTAGACTTTCTATTGTCTAATTTTATCTTATTTATTTGTTCTCTTGATAAAATAGAATAACTTGCTAATGTATTTCCTATAATTGCTGATTTTTCATAGCCTTGATAATTATTTACTTTTTTATAGTTTTCTCTACTGCTTTCTGTAACAAATATTGCATTTTCTAGTTGCTCATTTTTTAAACGTTCAACAACTTTTGGAAATGTACTTTTTAGTACTGTTGCATCAGTATGGAAAAAGTATAATTTATTTTTAATATTTGCAGATTTTGCATCTTTTAAAAACATATGTAGTGATTCCCTAGTTGATACTACCGTTGTGCTTTTAGTAGTTTTTAGTAGTCTTTCTAACGCATATCCTACATATGGAATTAAATTATCTTTATTTTTATCATCTTTTAAATATTTTAGGAATATTCCACCTCTAAACAGTCTTTTTATTAATTCTTTTT
Organism: uncultured Clostridia bacterium; assembly: GCA_934122125.1. Classification (GTDB taxonomy): domain Bacteria; phylum Bacillota; class Clostridia; order TANB77; family CAG-508; genus CAG-273. The sequence goes on from CAKOVW010000009.1 coordinate 22,131, forward strand.
TTCTTCTTGAACCTGCAATATATAAAGCCTTAACATTTAATCCATATGGCATTTGTAAATTTTTTGATTTTGTTTTCTTTAAAGAAATTAATTCTACCATATAGCCTTTTTCTAGTAAAGCCTCTGATAAAGCCTTAGTTGCTGAAACTGTTCCTCCAATTCCATAAAAATTGTACCCTATAAATGTAATTTTATTTTCTTGAATATTTTTTAGGTAATTATACATATCGTCAATATGTTTACCGCTTTTTACATATTCATAGTCTATAGTTTCTGGCAACCCCTGCTTAAAGAACTGATTTAGCTCATATTTTTCTTCAACAATTTTGTTTATTAATTCTTCCTTATTGCTAATTGAATATTCAGCCATTTCTTTCATTGAGCAATAGAAACTTCTATTTTTCATGTATGCTTTCAAATCTGGTTGATATAGTATTACTGGCTTATTTAAAAAAGTAAAGTCAAACCCAACTGATGAATAGTCTGTAATTAAAACATCACTTTTTGCAAGCTCGTCCATAACATTTACATTCTTTTGGTATGCTATTTCAATATTTTCATTATCCTTTTTCATTATGTTTGCAATAATATTTGCATCAAAAAATTGATGTACACATATTTTGAACTTATAATTATTTTCCTTTAAGAATTTATTTAATTTAGGATCATTAACTATTTCCTTAATGTTTTTTATTAATTTACTTGTTTCTTTGTTTTTGCCTAAATACTCTCTCCATGTCAAAAACCAAAGAATTTGTTTTTGTTTTTTGTCTTTCAAAAATTCTTCTTGTTTTTTTATTAATTCCTTGTATCTAGCATGATATTTTGCATAATATAATTGATAGCTTTTAAAGTCATTTTCTTTTTGGTATTGTTCAATTATTTTTTTATTATACATAAAAAATCTAAACATATTATTGTTGTAGTATTTTCCAGTATATCCTATTCGTTTCATTCCAATTGTTCCGTGTTGTAAATATATAACAGGTTTAATTGGATGTGGTTTTATTTCTTTCCATAAAACTTTGTCTGGCGATACATCTTTATAGCTTAATGTTACTAAAAACATATCTGCATTTTTGTATAACAAGTAATGTTTTATGCTATTTTTCCATACTATATTTTTTCTCTTAGACTTGTCTAATTTTTTTACTGCCTCTTTATTATATTTGTTTTTTTGTAATATAAAATATTTTTGTATATCATCTTTGTTGTTTTCAACTTGATCCCAAAAATAGAAAGAATTGTTATTACAAGTTAATGAATTATTTTCTCCAAATAACCATATATAATCTTTTTTTTCCATCTCGAATTTTGTATTGATTAAAAAATCAATATTCCTCCTTATTTTATTGAATTATTGTATTTTTCTATTGCCTCTTTTATATCTCCGTCAAAAGTGATTGTTCCGTTTTCCATCACCATGCCTCTTTTACAAAATTCTTTTGCTACATTTGTGGCATGTGTTACAAATAGTAATGTAACATTTTCATTATTTATAATTTCATTTACTTTTTTTATACATTTATTTTTAAATGCTTCATCTCCAACACTTAGTGCTTCATCTACAATTAAGATTTCTGGTCTTATATTAACATTTATAGAAAATCCTAACCTAGCTTTCATACCACTTGAATATGTTCTTACTGGTTGATCTATATAATCATCTAACTGTGCAAACTCAATAATTGTTGGCTCCAATTCTTTTATTTCTTCAGTATCTAATCCTAATAGTTGACCTTTTAAATAAATGTTTTCTCTTCCTGTAAATTCTGGGTCAAACCCTGATGTCAACTCTAAAAGTGCACTTACTCTACCATTTACTTTTATTTCTCCTGTAGTTGGAAATGCTACCTCTGTAATCATTTTTAGTATAGTAGACTTTCCTGCACCATTTCTTCCAAAAAGAGCAACCGAATCTCCCCTTTGAATTTTAAATGATACATTATTTACTGCTCTTTTCTCTTTATATGGAGTTCTTTTCCAGATAATTGCTTTAAGCCTTTGCTTATCACTTTTGTATAGTTTATATATTTTAGTAACATTTTTAAATTCAATTACTGTATCGTCCATCATATCCTCCTAGTTTATAATACATCTGGTATATCTTTTCTTAGTTTTCTATATGTTATAATTGCTATAACCAATAAAATAGCTGTAATTATTAAAAAATACATAAGTCTTTTTGGTTGTTCCCAAAACCATACTTTATTTATAAAACAGTTTCTAAATCCATTTATTAAAAATGTAACAGGATTTAAGTTTAATAATTTTTTAGCTATTCCATTTCCTAATGTATCTGGGTTCCACATAATTCCAGATAGCCAAAACAAAGCTGTTATAAATGACTTTACTAAGTTGCTATAATCTTTGCTTATTACACCCAATAATGATGAAAACAATCCCCAAAAGTTTAAGAATATAAATGCTAATAACATATAAAATGGTAATTGTAGCAAATAAATGTCTGGTGTATAGCCAAATATTCTAAATATAACGATTGTAAGATAAATTAGTATTGCATGTATAGCAAACTTTGATATATTTATAAATGTTGGTATTGTTGCTACTGGAAATTTCATTTTTGTTACTAAATAACTGTACTTTCTAATGCAATCTGTGCCACCTGTAATCATTTCGCTAATATAAAACCAAGGTATAACTCCTGCTATTATCCATAAGAAATATGGAAATCCATTAACATCTTTTGCTGCCCTTAGTCCTATTGAAAAAGCAAACCAATAAACAAATATTGTTACTGCAGGTTTAATAATTGCCCACATCCAGCCTAAAGCAGCTCCTCTATATGTTTTTACTAAATCCGCTTTTGCAAGTTTAAATATTTGATTTTTATAATTAATATGATCTTTTATAATTTGTATTAATGTACTCATTTTACACTTCCCTATATATTTTTTTCTCTCTGAATTTTTGATTTTAATTTTTCTACATCCTTTTTATTTTTATAATCAATATTATTTCCTTTTAATTTATAAATATTTTTTCCATACATAAGCCCTATACCATGATGATAATCTTTTTTTGTACCTCCATAATATACAATATAAACTCCGTTTTCATAAATAAAAGAACTTCTATAAATTCCTTTATTATCCCAATATTTAGTAGTTCTAGTAGGTTTCATTATAACTTCTGCTTTCTTCCATTCTATTCCATCTTTTGAAGATGTATAGTACAAATTCATATCATTACGAGAATCCCAATTTTCATATGCTACAGCTAACATTTCATATTTTTTGCCTGTGTTAATAACATCTATATGCCATGTTTTTACCTTGTCTGCATATGTAATGTTTATTAATTGTGGTGTTTCCCATTTTACCCCATCTTTAGATGTAGTATACTTTAATTCATTTTTTACATCTACATACCACATTTTGTATGTTCCATTTTCAAGCAAAATTGCAGGACTTATAAAATCTTGTTTTTTTCTTGAGTTTGACATTATTGCTACTTCTTTTTTTGACCACTCTACTCCATTTGACGAATATGATTTATAGATTATTACCTTATCTTTTATATCATCTACAAATCTCCAATAACATTCCATTCTATTCAAATCACTATTATATACAATATGTGAATCAGAATTATACAATTTAGTTTTTTTCTTTATTTTAGGTTCATCTATTGGATTTTTCAATCCTTGTGGTGTTTCCCATGTTATTAAATCATTACTAGCAGCAATACAAGGATTTTCCTTTGTGTCATCTCCTTGTGGATATGGAGTATATGACATCCAATACTTATATCCATTCCACTTATCGTTAAAGTTTATTACTTTTGGGTGATATGCTTCGTTATCTCCATATGGACCAACAATTTCCAATTTGTTTTGTGAATTATAATCTTTCTGTTCTGGCGGTATAAAACATGCCGCAAATACAAGTATTGCCACAACAGCTATTAAATATTTTTTTATTTTGTTTTTTTCTTTCATTTTTAATCTCCTTTTCTTTTTCATACTATATCACAAAATGATTTTTTTCTCAATAAAAATGCTGATTTTATTGCATATTTTTATAAAAAATTGACAGAATAACAAGTGAAAATTTAATTTTAGGAGTCTATTATGAAAAAATATATTTTTCCAGTAATTTTGTTGGTCATTGTTATAGCACTTATAGCTTATTTTTATTTTAATGATGAGATAGATTATTCTACTAATAGGATGAGTGTTGACGTTCAAAACAGCACCACTCTAAATAATACTGTTCCAAGTAAGCCTGTAATTACAGAAGAAGAAATTTCTAGCTTTTCTACTAAAATTATAGACAAAGATGACAATCGTGATACTAATATGAAACTCACTTGTGATGAAATAAATGATACTGTTATAAAAAATGGAGAGGAATTTTCATTTAATAAAATTGCAGGTAACCCCACTCCTGATAGAGGATACAAGGAAGCTGGAATTATTGTAAAGGGCAAATTGGAAAAAGGTTATGGAGGAGGCAATTGCCAAGTAAGTACTACCATTTACAATGCTGTAAACAAAATTAAGGATATTGAAGTTACAGAAAGGCATGAACATGGCGTAGAACTTGGGTATATAAAAAAAGGTAAAGATTCAACTGTTGTTTACGATGATTTAGACTTAAAATTTAAAAACAATACAGGTTATGACATTAAAATTTATGCCTCAACTACTGATTCAGAAGTAACTGTTAAAATAATAAAAATTAATAAATCTTAAAAAATTTAATACATCTAAAATATTAAATAATAATATTTTAGATGTATTTTTTATCATAAAACTGTTTTTATAAAAATACAATTTATTAACTAGTCTTAGGGAGGTCATATTATGCTTAAATATATAAAATTTAGTGCGGTTCTTCTTATTATAATTTTTTTACTTCCTTGTGTTTGTATTGCAAGTGATACTGTATATACTTGGTCTAATAGTGCTAAGCCATTAAAAGAAACAATACCAACAGGTGCTACTGCTGTTACAAGTTTAAATTTAAATGTAGGTAGTGCTATTTTAATTGAGCAAAATTCAGGGCAAGTTTTATACAATCAAAACATGCATGAGAAATTAAGACCTGCAAGTGTAACAAAGGTAATGACCATTTTGCTTATTATGGAAGCTATTGACTCTGGAAAACTTTCGTATACTGATAAAATTCCATGCAGTGAAAAAGCTGCTGGGATGGGCGGTTCTCAAATTTGGTTAGATGTTAGAGAAGAATTAACAGTTGATGAAATGTTAAAAGCTATTTGCGTTGTTTCTGCTAATGATTGTACTGTAGCTATGGCTGAATACTTGGCTGGTAGTGAAGAGGCTTTTGTTGATAAAATGAACTCAAAAGCTAAAGAATTGGGTATGAATGATACAACTTTTAAAAATTGTCATGGTATTGACGAAGATGGTCATGTAACTTCTGCATATGATATTGCTTTGATGTCTAGAGAATTACTTACAAAGCATCCTGCAATTACTAAGTATACAACAATTTATATGGATAGTTTAAGAGATGGTAAATCTTCTTTAGTAAATACCAATAAATTGATTAGAAATTATAAAGGTGCTACTGGATTAAAAACTGGTTCTACTTCTGTTGCTTTATATAATTTATCTGCAAGTGCTACTAGAAATGACTTATCCTTAATAGCAGTTATTATGAAAGCTCCTACTAGTCCTATTCGTTTTTCCGAAGCTCAAAAGCTATTAGATTACGGATTTAATAATTTCGAGTACAAAAAACTAGCAAATGCAAATGACATAGTAAAACAAGTAATAGTCGAAAAAGGCGTTGAGGACAGTGTTAATGCGATAATTGAAAATGATAGCGGAGTTTTAATACAAAAAGGCCAAAGTAAAGATATTACACAATCAATTCAACTTACGGATACTGTAAATGCGCCTATTCAAGCTGGTCAGGTTTTAGGAAATATTACATATACATTAAATGGTAATGAAATAGGAAAAGTAAATGTTGTTGCCGAAAAGTCCGTTGCAAAAAATACTGCTTTTAATGTTATTGAACATGTAGTTTTCAATTGGCTTTCGCTATTTAGATATTCTAAATAATTATTTAACATTACATATTATAAAGTATTACATTTTTAGGAGAAAGCATTTATGCAATCAATATCTATTCCAATTGAAAACAAGAGAAAAAGTAAAGTTAAAATTTTGGTATGCTCAGTTAAGAAAAATGGATTTGCAATTATTTTTTGCTTATTTTGCATCGGCCTAGTTTTATTTTCCAAAACCAACTTAGCAGCCGCTAAAAACGGACTAATTTTATGGGCAACCGCCGTTGTTCCATCTTTATTTCCGTTTTTTGTATCAACAGAATTATTAAGTTATACAAATGTTATAAAATATTTAGGTAAATGGCTAACTCCTATAATGAGGCCTTTATTTAATGTTCCCGGAGAAGGTGCTTTTGCATTTTTAATGGGTCTTATTAGTGGTTATCCTGTTGGTGCTAAAATTGTTTCCAACTTCATGGAACAAGGTATTGTAACCAAAGACGAAGCCGAAAGGCTACTTGCTTTTACTAATAACTCCGGTCCTTTATTTATCATTGGTACTGTTGGTATTACATTATTTGGAAGCACAACTATTGGATTACTTTTATTTGTTACTCATATTCTCGCCTGTATTACTGTTGGAATTACCCTACGTTTTCTAAGCTCAAAAAGTACTATATCAGTCAACAATTCATATGCTATCACTTCAAATTCTCAAAATGTTACTTTCTCTACTCTTGGAGAAGTATTAGGAAAAAGCATTACCAATTCAATTTCAACAATTCTAATGATTGGTGGATTTGTAGTTATATTTTCAGTAATTATATCTATATTAAATCAAAGTGGTATCTTAGATAGCTTAGTTTCAATCATTTCGCCTCTTCTAAATAATATAGGTTTACAAAGCAATTTACTAAAACCTATTTTATCAGGAATTGTGGAATTAACTAACGGAGTTAATTTAGTAGCCAATACACATATAAAATCAATTTCATTAAATATTATTGCAGTTAGCTTTTTATTGGGATTTGGTGGTTTTTCGGTACTATTGCAAGTTCTTAGCATTATTAGCAAAAATGGCCTTTCTATTAAAAAATATGCTGTTGGCAAGTTGCTTCAGGGAATATTTGCTGCTATTTACACATATATTGCAATATGTATAATCCCATCTTTGCAATTAAATTTACCATTGTGAAAGGAGTTTTTATTATGGATAAAAATGAACCAAATTTTAATTTTCCACCTTATATGAATTACGATATTGGTTGTGATCCAATTATGGGGGACCCTAATGCTTTTAACCCATGTATGCAATATGAACAGGCATATATGTATTACAGGTACATGACACAACAAATTGAATATAAAATAAAATGTAAAGAATATGAAAAGTTATGCAATTCTAGGTCTGAAAGAAAAATTGAATAGTCAAAAATAAGGGTAGATATTTAAATTATCTACCCTATGTTTTGCTATATTTAACTTATTACTTGTTTTTTCTTACTTATATAATTTGTTATAATAATAAACACAATACTAAAAGCTAGAACTATAGCTCCATTAATCAACAAAGGTTTTAATGTTTCAAAATTAAACAATTCCATTTTGTTTATCAATTCATTATTAGAAACAAAGTAATATGCAGGCAATATTTTAGCTATTTTAACTACATACTCTGGCATATACTCAAATGGTACAAAACATCCACATAGGAATGATGAGCCTATTGCAACAACATTTACTATTCCTCCTATTGCATTTCTATTTTGAGTAATATTTCCAATTAAAAATCCTATTGTAAGACTGCATATAGCATATATTAAAGAATTGATAATATACGCAAGTCCATTTAGACTTATCATTAATTCTTTAAATAGTAGGAAACTTAATATCATATATAATAACCACATTGCAAATATAACAATAGTATTTGACAATAGCACTATTCTATTATATTTTCTTAAATTATAGCTACTAACAATTGTCCTTTTACTAACGTTCTTTTCTTTTAAACTTGATAAAATCATACTAATGCAATATACACACCCTGCTAAAAATGCATAATTCAAGAAATTAAAATATCTTGTTGCCAAATTTAGTTTTGATGTATCTAAACTTGTTTTTAGCTCAACTTCTGTATTGATTTCAGTTGCTTTATTAATTTTATCAACTAATTCTTCACCTTTATAATAGTCTTTATAAATAAGTGCAGTTTTTATATATTTTTCTACTAGCATTTCGCTGTAAGATGAATTTTCATCTCCACTTGATTTATATTCAAGTGTTGACTTCTTCCCATCTAATATATCTTGACCAAAATTTTCTGGTATATATACCACATAATTAACAGCTCTATAAAATATAGCGTCATTTATTGCTTCTTCATCATTTATGTCTATATTCATTATATTTGCATGTTTGGTAATGTATTCTACAAAGTTCTTAGTTATATAGTTTTCATCATCTTTATTAACAATAAGCATATCTGGCTTTGTTTCTTCAAAACTCTTTGTATCGTTTTCTGCTGTCTGATTAAGTGCTGTTATTGAGATAAGCATTACAGTATATAATATTAACATTCCTTTTAGCTTATTCAATATTTTCAGAATTGTTTTAAATACTGTCATACTTTTCCCTCCTTAATACTATAAAAGAAATAATTAAGCAAATTGCAACAAATATTAATAAACTAATAACGTTGCCCCAATATCTATCTAATGTATCATAATAATATAGTGAATAAAATGCGTCAGTTATTAAATTGTTTGGATTAATTCGGTTTATAAGTGGAGCATTTTTATCTATAATATATTTTAATGAAACACCTGTCATTCCAGATAATACTGATAAGAGCATTGTTATTGCAATTGTTACTCCAGTTTTTGCCCCCTCACTAACTTTAAAGCAAGATGCAATTAAAACTCCTAGTGAAATACCTGCTAAATCTCCTATCAAAGTTAATATTGTAACTAATAAATAATTTTCTCCAAAGTTAACTTTTAATACAAAGAATAAAAATACTAGTAATAATGCAATTCCAACTAAGCTGACTATATAAGCTCCAATTAAAGAACTTAATACTATAACACTTTTTTTAGTTGGAGAAACAGCAATTCTTTTTCCTTTATTGCTCATATTAGCCAAACAACCATTTATTGCAGTTAATCCTAACATTCCTGCATACATACAAGCCATTGCAATCAAAGTATAATATTCTATAGTCATATAACTTAAATTTGAGTTTGATATATTCTTCAAATTTACTTCTTCATTATTAATTTTATCTAAAATGTTATTAACTATTGCTTCAACATTAAAGTTAATATTTCCATTTGCTATTTCCTTTTGAACTTCTTTTTCTGTCAAATCATTTAAAATTGTTTTTGTTTGTTCTATTTCCTCTACCACAAGTTTCATTATTGTTTGATATGTACCTGTGTTTTTTACCACTATTTTAGGCATATCATTTTCAAACAAAAAATACCCCTCTATGTCTAAATCATCAAGCATTTTATCTGCTTCTTCTATGTTCACATATTTTATATTAAATAGCCTATCAGCATTGTTCTCATCTGATAACTTTTTTAATATTTCTTTGTATACATCTTGACTCTCAAACTTTTCATTATCAACTACTGCTATATCAAAAACTTTAAGCATTTCATCGTTTTCTATGTTTGAAAAAGCCATATTAAACAATATTCCTAATATTATTGGAAAAGCAAATGTCCAAAATATTAATATCTTATTTTTAAATAATGATATAATTGTATATTTTAAATTATGAATAAACATTAGTCCCTTAATTCCTTTCCTGTAAGTTTTAAAAATACATCATTTAAAGTTGGTCCAACTCTCTCAATTTTTTCTTCTATATTTGCTTGTTTCTTTAGTTCTTCACTTGTTCCTTCAGCAATTATTTTTCCTTTATCCAAAATTATAATTCTATCGCAAAGTATCTCAACCTCTTCCATATAGTGAGTTGTATAAACAATAGTTGCTCCATTATCTCTTAGTTTTTTTATTCCTTCTAGTATGCTATTTCTACTTTGAGGGTCTACTGCAACTGTTGGCTCATCCAAAAATATTATTGTTGGTTTATGTGCTATGCCACATGCAATATTTAATCTTCTTAATAATCCTCCTGATAACTGCTTTGGCAAATATTTTTTAAATTCTCCTAAACCTACTAATTCTATTGCCTCTTCAACATATTTGTGTCTAGTTTCTTTATCTTCTATATACAATCCACAAAAATAATTAATATTGTCATATACATCTAACTCATTAAATACTGCAACATCTTGAAAAATTACACCTATTTTCGATTTTATATCATAAGCATTTGGTTTCATTTCCTTTCCAAATATTTTTATACTTCCATTTTGATATTTTAGTAATGCTAATATTGAGTTTATTGTTGTACTTTTACCTGACCCATTAGGTCCTAATAATCCTAAAATTTCTCCTTTGTATACATCAAAAGACAAATTATCAATTGCTTTTTTTCCTTTATATTCTTTTGTTAAATTTTTAACCTCTATTACCTTTTCCATAAAAACCTCCTACTAAAATTTACTTTTTTTATTTAATACCCATTTATTATCTGGTTTTTCTTCTAACAACATTAATGCCTGGAATTCATATGATAGTAACTGTTGTACTTGAGCATCAGTTAATACAACTGTATTGTTTGCAACTAAAGTTGCAATTCCATGGCAAAAAATCCACATTTTGGTATGAAACTGTTTTATATCATCTTCATTTAAATTTGTACTTATTTTTATTAGCTTCTCAATTTCTTTATATTCTTCTCCTATTTTCGTAGCAAAAGCACTTGGTCTTAGTCCCACATCATTCATAAACAATGTTTGAAATAGCTTTTTTTCTTTTTTAGCAAAACGTATATAATTTATTCCAACCTGCTTGTATTTAGGCATATCATCATTCATATTATCTAACAAAAATTTATAAAAATATTTTTCTACTTTTACATACAATTCTTTTTTTAATTCTTCTACATTTTTAAATTGATAATATATTGGTCTAATTGAACAGTTTAACTTATTAGCTAATTCTCTATTACTTAATTTTTCTATACCATCTTTTTTTACAATTTCAAATGCAGTATCTAATATCATGTCTTTTGAAATCTTAATTTTTGTAGGCATTTTTGCACCTCCTTTTTTGTATCTTATGATATTGTATTATATGATACAATATTTGTATATACTTTTTTTAAAATTTTTTTATTTAATTTTTAATGCACAAAAAACTGCGCAAATTCAAAATTTAAATTTTTGAATTTACGCAGTTAGATTTTAACACTCTTGATGCGCTAAAGTATGTGTTAAATACCTTAGTGCTACCATCATATTATTTTTATTTTCTCTGGTTCATCGAACCAGTGGTCAGTGCTGCTTTATATAAAGTAGTGGACGCAAGCCATAATTGCTACTGCTGTAAGTCGTACCGTAGCTGCTGCGGTAAGACGCGGAACTGTTAGCTATGCCAAGAGCTGTGTAGTAATACCCTCCACGAGTAACACAAGGGCAGAAGTTGCTATCGTTAGAGTTCGTAGAGTACTCTGTGGTCCATTCCCTTGCATTTCCTGACATATCCCATATGTTGCAATATTTATCGACATTTTTTCCTGTATTCTGAAATGCTGTACTTTTATTTTGGATTGCATAATTTGATGTTCCTGAATATGTTTGTATAAATATTATTGCTGTATCCCATGCATAACTATTTACTAAATCACTTGCATATACTA
>CAKOVW010000010.1 GCA_934122125.1 uncultured Clostridia bacterium
ATGATTATGTTGTTTATGGAGGATTACCATTAATTCTAACAAAAAAAACAGACGAAGAAAAATCTCAATATTTAAAAGAACTTTTTGAAGAAACATATATAAAAGATATTGTAGAAAGAAATAATATACAAAGAGTAGATATACTAGATGCTTTGATTAATATGCTAGCATCTTCAGTGGGTTCATTAACAAATCCTAAGAAGTTATATGATACATTTGTAAGCTATGGAGAAAAAGAATTATCTATAAATACTATAAATAGTTATTTAAGTGCTTTTGAAGATTCTTTTATTATTAATAAATCTAATAGATATGATATAAAAGGAAAAAAATATATACAAACTCCTCAAAAATATTATTTTTCAGATGTTGGACTTCGTAATGCTAGGCTGAACTTTAGACAACAAGAAGAAACACATTTGATGGAGAATATAATTTATAACGAATTATTGGTTAGAGGATATAATGTCGATGTTGGAGTTGTGGAAATAAGAGAAGAAAATATAAGAAAACAACTAGAAGTTGATTTTGTATGTAATTTAGGAAACAAGAGATATTATATTCAATCAGCTTTAGCACTTCAAAATAGGGAAAAGACCATTCAAGAACAAAAACCTTTAATGAATATAGGGGATAACTTTAAAAAAATAATTGTAGTTAAAGATAATATAAAAGCATGGATTACAGAAGAAGGAATATCTGTAATAGGGTTACAAGAGTTTTTATTAAACCAGAATAGCTTGGATTTATAAGAAGAAATATATGGAGAAATATGAGGAGGTTGTATGAAAAAAGTAATTATAAGAATTATATTTATGATATTGTTAATAGCAACATTTGCAATTATTTTTAAATTTTCTTCTCAAATAGCGGAAGAGTCTGATGGCATTAGCCATGGAGTGTTAAGAAAAATAATAGATGTTTTCCCATATACAAAAGGGTTAAGTGAAGAAATAAAAATAAAAATGGTGGAGCATGGCAATCCAATAATTAGAAAGTTAGCACATTTTTCTATATATGCCTTAGTGGGAGTATGGATAATGTCATTTATGAGTACTTTTAATATTAGATTATATAAAAAATGGATTATAAGTATGTTGGTTGGAGCTTTATATGCGGCATCAGATGAATTTCACCAAAGTTTTGTGCCAGGCAGAGGTCCAAGTATAATTGATGTGGGAATAGATAGCTTAGGGGTATTTACTGGAATATTAGGAGTTCTAATAATAATTTCAATATATATAGCACTTAAAAGCGACCAAAAAGTAAAAGAGAAATGTTAAATCATTTCTCTTTTACTTTTTTGTGGAATTTTGTCGAACGATTTTTCTTGACAACAGTTGGAAATGACTGTATTATATATCTATAATTTAAATCATTTAATTTTTAAATCTTAAAAAATTTCCAAACTAAAATTAAAAAATTCATTGATAATACGTATTATGTATGTTACTATTAAGAAAGGAAAAATATGATATTTGTTGAATTAGAAAGAATACTAAAGAAAGATGGATGGTATTACTATGACTCAGTAGGTTCACACATACAATATAAACACAAGGCAAAACTGCGGAAAAGTAACAATACCAAAGCATAGAGGAGATATAAAAAAAGAAACCTTGAATGCGATATTAAAGCAAGCAGGGATTAAGGAGGTAAAACAATGAAAGTTGTTTATCCAGCATGTTTTTATAAAGAAAAAGATGGAGGATTTAGTGTGCAATTCCCAGACTTACTGGGTTGCTGTACACAAGGTGATACTCTAGAAGAGGCAATTCAAATGGCAGAGGATGCTGCACTAGGTTGGCTATTAACATCAGTAGAGAACAATGAAGAAGTGCCAAAAGCAAGTGATATAAAAGATATAAAATTAGAAAATGAAAATGGTTTTGTAACATTATTATTGCTTGATTTAGGAGCATATAGTCAAAAATATGGAAGTAGAAAATCGGTAAAGAAAAATCTTACAATACCATTTTGGTTAAATGAAAGAGCAGAAAAGTTGAATATTAATTTTTCAAAAACTCTACAGGACGCATTAATGGAAAAAGTATTAAAGAATAATAGAAATTAAAAAACATTATGAAAAGGTGAAAACTCTTATCAAAAGCTAGTTACACAGTTTGAAGAAAATGAATAAAAAATTCATAATTAATAGACAAAAAAGTAAATATGATATATAATTTTAAAGGAGTGCAAATTCGCATTCCTTTAAATTGTAAAATAGAGGAGAAATAGAAATGCTTAGAAGTGTAATAGTATTTTTAGTACATATATTTTCAGTAATTGTATTTAGAGTAAAGTTAGTGGGAAAGGAAAATGTCCCAAAAGAAGGAGCATACATTATGTGTGCTAATCACCAATCTAATTGGGATGCACCAATTTTAGTATCTTCCACTAAACGAAAAATGCATGTTATGGCAAAAGAAGAATTATTTAAAAATAAGTTTATATATTGGCTAGGAGAAAAATGCCTAGTATTTCCAGTTAAGAGAGGAAAAATGGATTTAGACTCTATGAAACATTCTTTAAAAGTATTAAAGGATGGAGAAATATTAATGTTGTTTCCAGAAGGAACAAGAAAAGGAATGGCTAAAAATGGTAGAGCACAAAATGGTGCTGCATTTATGGCTTTAAGAACTGGAGTTTCGGTAATACCGGTAAATATTTCAGGAGAGATGAAACCATTTCATAAAGTAACTATATATTATGGAAAGCCTTTAGATTTTAGTGAGTATAAAACTAGCAAACCAGAAAAAGAAATTTTAGAAAAAGTTAGTAAAGAAATAATGGACAATATTATAGCTCTAGAAAAGTAATTACATATGAAAAAGAGGAAAAAATGGATATATATAGAATATTAGACATATTAAATATAAAATATAAAGTGCTAGAACACCCACCAACATATACATTAAAAGAATTGAAAAGTATAAAGAAAAAATTGAATGCAACAATATGCCAAACGTTTTTAATTACAAATAAAAAAGGAATATATTTTTTAGTTGTATTTGAAGAAAATAAAACAGTTAATCTAGAAACACTAGCTCAAAAGTTAAGAGTACCAGATTTAAGTTATGCAGGTGAACTTGATTTGCTTGGTGTTTTAAGAACAAAGCCAGGAGTTGTTACACCTTTTGATATAGCAAATGACCTTGAAAATACTGTAATATTAGTAATTGATAGTAAATTAAAAGATAAAACATTATTGTTTCAACCTGATGGAAATACTAGAACAATGGCTTTAAAGTTTAGAGATTTAGTAAAATTTATACAATATGAAAGACATAAAAGCATTTATATTTAATTACGTATTATGTTGACAAACAAAATACAATAGAGTATAATTGAAATGTTAAACTATAAAAATAGAGATAGGAGTAATAAAAAATGAACAATCAAAATATTAGAAATATAGCAATTATTGCACACGTTGACCATGGAAAAACTACATTAGTTGATGCTCTTTTAAGACAAAGCCATGTATTTAGAGAAAATGAACAAGTATCTGAAAGAATAATGGACTCAGGAGATATTGAAAAAGAAAGAGGAATTACAATTCTTTCTAAAAATACATCAGTTATGTATAATGGTATAAAAATAAATATTGTAGATACGCCCGGCCATGCTGATTTTGGAGGAGAAGTAGAACGTGTACTTAAAATGGTAGATGGTGTACTTTTATTGGTTGATGCTTTTGAAGGACCAATGCCTCAAACTAGAGAAGTTTTAAAGAAATCTTTAGCATTAAATTTAAAACCAATTGTTGTTATAAATAAAATAGATAGACCAGGTGCAGACCCATTAAAAGTTGTTGACAAAGTTTTAGAGTTATTTATTGAATTAAATGCAAATGACGAACAACTAGATTTTCCAGTTGTATATGCATCTGCAAAAAATGGAATAGCTAAAATGAACTTAACAGATGAAAGTGATAATGTAACATGCATTTTTGATACAATTATCAAGAACATAAATCCACCAGCATGTGAGCAAGATGGAACAATGCAATTATTAGTTTCTAATATTGATTATGATGATTATTTAGGAAGATTAGCAGTTGGTAGAGTAGAACGTGGAACAATTAAAGCTGGACAAAATGTTGCTGTTTGTAAAAAAGATGATAAAATAGCACAAGGAAAAATTGCTAAACTATTTACTTACCAAGGTTTAAAAAGAACAGAAGTAGAAGAAGTTGGAGCTGGAGATATAGTATGTATTTCTGGTATTAGTGATATTAACATTGGAGAAACTGTTTGTGATGTTAATAATCCAGAGAAAATTGACTTTGTTGATATTGATGAACCAACAGTATCTATGACATTTAGTGTTAATAATGGACCTTTAGCTGGTAGAGAAGGACAATTTGTTACATCAAGACATATTCGTGATAGATTATTTAAAGAACTAGAAAGAAATGTAAGTTTACGTGTAAAAGAAACAGACACACCAGATAGCTTTGAAGTTTGTGGACGTGGAGAATTACATTTATCAGTATTAATAGAAACAATGAGAAGAGAAGGTTTTGAACTTTTAGTATCTCGTCCAAAGGTTATATTTAAAGAAATTGATGGCGTAAAATGTGAGCCAATGGAAAGACTAGTAGTAAATGTACCAGATGATTGTATAGGAAATGTTATTGAAAAACTTGGAAGAAGAAAAGCTGAAATGATAAACATGGAACCAGCTGAAACAGGACATACTAAGGTAGAGTTTAAAATTCCAGCAAGAGGACTAATTGGTTATCGTACAGAGTTCCTAACAGATACAAAAGGTGAAGGAACAATGAACAGTATATTTGATAGTTATGAACCATATAAAGGTGAAATTCAAGCAAGAACAAGAGGAGTTTTAGTAGCATTTGAACCAGGAACATCAATTACTTATGGATTATACAATGCACAAGAAAGAGGAGAACTATTAATTGGTGCAGGTGTTGAAGTATATGAAGGAATGATTGTTGGTATCAATTCTAGAAATGAAGATATTTCTATAAATGTATGTAAAGAAAAACACTTAACTAATACTAGAGCTTCAGGTTCAGATGATGCACTTCGTTTAGTACCACCAGTACAAATGTCATTGGAAAAGGCTATTGAATTTATTGCAGAGGACGAATTGGTTGAGGTAACACCAAAAAATATTCGTCTAAGAAAGAAAATATTAAATAACAAAGATAGAGAGAGAATGGCTAGAAGAGCTACAGCTGACTAATACGGAGGAATTTTTTATGAATAGCGAAAATTTTAGAAAAAGAATATGGCTGGGAAGAAAAGTTTCAATTGAAAATGCAAGTTTTACGAAAAAAGAGGGACCTGCAGAGAAAAGTCCAGATACTAAAATTAGACAAGAAATAAGTAGTATAATAAGAAAAGGTATGGCAAATGGAAAAAACAAATTAGAAATTTTACTAGAGCTATCTTCAAAACCAGAATACCAAAAATATAAACAATATTTTAAAAAATGGATAAATGCTCAATATGAAAAAAATTATAGTTATGAAGCAAAAGGTAAAGTAGAAGATGAACCAGAAAGAGATTAATATTATAAAGAAAAAGGCTTTAGAAGATAAAGTACCAATTATAATGGATGATACTTTAGAAGTTATTGCTAAGATATTAAGTGAAAATAAACCAAATAAAATATTAGAAATAGGAACAGCAGTTGGCTATTCAGCCATCTGCTTTTCAGAATATTTACAAGATGGTGGAATAATTGATACAATTGAAAGAGATACTGAAAGAGTGAAAGAAGCGAGAGAAAACATAAAAAAGGCAGAAGTAGAAGAAAAAATAAACATATATGAAGGCGATGCAGTAGAAATTCTACCTACTTTAAATGAAGAATATGATGTAGTGTTTATAGATGCAGCAAAAGGAAAATACCCATTCTTTTTAAATCAGGCTTTAAGGATGCTAAAACCTGGAGGAATAATATTTGCAGATAACGTGTTATATAAAGGGTATGTTATGAGTGATTATAACAAACACAAACAAAGAACGGCAGTAAGAAATTTAAGGGAGTATATTGCTGAAATTACCAACAATGATAATTTAGAAACAGAAATTTTAGAGGTTGGGGATGGATTAGCAATATCAAAAAATATAGCAATAGTAAAATAATACTATTGCTATATTTTTTAATTTAAATATTTAATAAAAGATGTAACTGTATCAATAGCAAATATAACAAAAAATAAATTAATAAAAATGAGCTGTATAAAATAAGGAATTTTTGCAAGTATAATGTTTATATGTTTCTTAAAAAATGGGTAAATATGATTTATAAATAATATTGCAATAATACCCCAAGCAAATGAATAAAAAATACTAATACGTCCATTTAAATTAAAAAAATCATTTGTATAATCCCACCAATGCATTGCAAACATTGCATCTAAAATGTAGCTTACTAAATATTCAAAAGCAGAAAAGACAACAGCTGCATATACAAAAAGTTTAAAATTATGTTTTTTATATTTACTGAAAAATATGATGAGTATTAAAGCACCATAGCCATAAATAGGGCAAATAGGACCATATAGGAAACCTCTTTTTACAAAATGACCTAAGTTATATATAGCATACAAAGTTTCCATAACCCAGCCTAAAAATGCAAATAAAAAGAAATACAAAATAAGTAATTGAATTCTATTTAATTTCACTTTCTTTTTTGAAACAGTTTCCATATAAAAATCTCCTACTTAAAACTAGTAATATATTATCAAATTTTAATGAAAAAGTAAAGCAAAATTATTGACATATTTTAACTTTTGGTGTAATATAAATATATACTAAGAAAAGTAATTTTTCTTAATAAAAAAACTTATTGAATAAATCAAGAAAAAAATCCTACGAATTTTTGCTTCGCAGGATTTTTTGTAGACAAAATATGACAAATATTGTATAATTATATATGGATTTTTAATTAGAAATGAGGAAATAAAATGAATAAAATAAAACCAGAATTATTAGCACCAGCAGGATCTTTTGAAAAAGCCAAAACAGCATTTTTATATGGAGCAGATGCAGTTTACTGCGGTACAGGGGCTCTTTCACTAAGAAGTAGAGCAGAAGTTGACAATGATGATTTGGCTAAAACAATTAAATATGCACATAGTATAGGAAAAAAGGTTTATGCTGCTATAAATATTTATGCTTGGGATAGTTATTACGAAGAAATAAAAGAACAAGCTAAAATGCTAAATGATTTAAAAGTAGATGCTATTATTGCTTCTGATGGTGGAGTAATGGAGATATTAAAACAATATGCACCTGATGTTGAAATACATGTAAGTACACAAGCAAATATTGTTAGCTACCATACTGCAAACTTTTGGTATAAAAATGGAGCTAAAAGAGTCATTTTAGGTAGAGAGCTAAATAAAGAGCAAATAAGAGAAATTATAAATAATACTCCAAAAGATTTGACAACAGAAATATTTGTGCATGGAGCTATTTGCTTTGGATATTCAGGAAGATGCTTCCTAAGCGATTTTTTGGCTAGTAGAAGTGCAAACCTTGGAGATTGTGCTCAAAGCTGCAGATGGGCATATAATGTATATGTTGAAGAACATAACAAGCCTGGAAATTTAATGCCAGTTGAATATGACGAAAATGGTACATATATATTTTCATCTAAAGATTTATGCTTAATTAAAGAAGTGCCTGAAATAATTGAAATGGGAGTAGATAGCCTAAAAATAGAAGGTAGATTAAAAACAGAGTATTACTTAGCATCTGTAGTAAATGCCTATAGAAATGCAATAGATGATTATATAAATGACCCAGAAAATTATGATTATACAAAATATTTAAGTGAATTAGAAAAAACAAAAACAAGAGGACTAACGACATTTTACTTTAATGATAGAAATAACAAAGACTTCCAAGAGTATGATGGTAAACAATATAATCCCAATTATGAATTTGGTGGAAAAGTGTTAAGCCAAAATGAAGATAAGTATGTAATTGAAATTAGAAATAAATTATCTGTTGGAGATACAATGGAAATTTTAATACCTGGAAAAATAGAGCCTGTAAGTTTTACAATAGAAAATTTATGGGATTCAGAAACAGGAGAGGAGATACCAACTGTAAATCCGGGCAAAGCAGAACAAACAGTTTTAATGAAACTACCAGTTAAAGTAGAAAGTGGATGGATTTTAAGAAGAAAGAAAGTCTAAGTGCTTTCTTTCTTTTCTAATTGTAGGCTTAGCCAAAAACTAATTGCAAATAAAAGTAGAGAAATAAAGCCTTCTAAATTAAAGCTAAAGCCGTGGGTATAAAACTAATACAGAGCCTAATACAAAACCTATTATTCCATAAAAAGTTTGAACATAGTATTTGTTAAACAAAAATTGTATTAGTTTTAAAAATACAATACTACCAATTAAAAGCCCAATGCCCATAGGAAATAAAATGCTCAAATTAACACTTGCAACAGCTGAAAGATATGTAGTATATACACCCAATATCATTAAAATTACACTACTACTTACACCAGGAATAACAACTCCTGCGGACATTAAAAAACCAGCTAATATTAAATAGAAAAAGTAGTTAGAGCCAAGTTCTAAATTTATAATCTGCGGCAAAATATGTTCTAAACTAATAGATAATATTCCTATTAAAAATGTAAATAAAAAGTAAATTAAATAGTGTAATCTAAATCCAGTTTGATTATTTGCTTTTTTAAATAGAATAGGCATACTTCCAATAATTAAACCTATAAAGCAAAAATTAGTAGGCATAGGGTATGTGGCAAATAAAAATTTTAATAATTTACTAACAAGTAATACTCCAATAATCCCACCAAGTGCAATAGGAAATAAAAATGCAAAATTCTTTTTAAAATCTTTAAATATATTTAATACACTATCAACTAATTGCTCATAAATACCAAAAATAACACAAAATACACCGCTGCTAATACCTGGTAGTATAGCACCACTTCCGATAAGAATACCTTTAATAACATCTATAATAAATTTCATAAACAAATCTCCAATTATATTTATAAAATTTATTCAAAAAAAATAAAAAAATTCATAAAAGTTCTTGACAAAATATAATAAAACCTTTATAATAATACTTGTTCATACGAAATGCAGGTGTAGTTCAATGGTAGAATTCCAGCCTTCCAAGCTGGCTATGTGGGTTCGATTCCCATCACCTGCTCCATAAGTATAGCAATAAAATGATATTAATGATTAAATCAGTCTAAAAAGACTGATTTTTTTGTTAC
Organism: uncultured Clostridia bacterium; assembly: GCA_934122125.1. Lineage (GTDB taxonomy): Bacteria > Bacillota > Clostridia > TANB77 > CAG-508 > CAG-273. The sequence goes on from CAKOVW010000010.1 coordinate 9,247, forward strand.
TTAATATTGGCATAACTAATCCAATTAGTTATAATATAAATGTAATTAGTTATGGAGGATAATATGTCAAAAAATAATATTAGTGATGAGAATATAAATCATATTATAAGAACATTAAGAGGATTTTTAGAGGGGGGTTCTTTACTTGTAAATAATAAAGCCTTTGGAAATCAAATATCAATTAAAGAAAGTTTTGACTTATCATTGGAGATAATTATGAATGGTATAAAATCATTAGAAGGAGTAGAATAAAATGAATGAATATTATAAATTTAAATGCCAATTCATTTGAAAAGCTAATTAGTAAGTAAGATGCAATTTATAAAAACAAAAAAAGTTCTTTTTTTATACAGAGAACTTTTTTATTGTATAGGAAAAATCGAAGATTTTTGCTATACAACAAGGTTAAGTTACCTTGGGCTGTACGGGTTGCAAAGCAACCCTGTACATGTGGCGAAGCCACTTTTCTTATGTTCCAGTACTTCTATACTTGTTTAATGCTAAATTCCATAATTTTATAGCAATAATCCATAATAATATTGCAATAACTGGTGATAAATATATCATATATGTATTAAGTCCTAAGTATGCCATAGTTGGATAATATGCAACAAATGCAAATGGCAAAATTATGGTAATTAATATTCTTATAAATTTATTGTATATTGTTATTGGATATTCTGCAAAGGTATACATTCTGTAAAATGACCAGATTATTTCATTAGATCTGTAAGTCCAAAATGATGAAATACTAAATATTGTGTTAATAGCTCCAATTATAAGTGCACCTATTATACTAAAAAATATTATTTTAGTAATCAATAATACAGTTATAGGAATAGAAAGTTTAACTAACATCCAAATTGTTATTCCAAGTCCAATAAATAAATCAGCTATTGATATAAATTCCCTTGAAGCACCGATTATTGATATTAATGGATGAACAGGTCTTAAAAGAATTTTATCAAAATCTCCATTTCTTATATACTTTGGACCTATATCATAAAGTCCATCAAAGCAATATCCTGAAATGCTTATTGGAATTCTAGTAACTCCATATAATAATAATATCTGATAGAAGTTCCAACCTGCAATATTTTCAGTATGCTGAAATACTACAAACATAAAAATTAAACTTACAAGTTGTACAATAAGTTGAGAAAAAATCCCAACTATGCAATCTATTCTATATATAAGTATTTCTTTTAAAGATACCTTTAAGAATGAAAAATATAAACTAATATTATCTAATACATTTCTCATTTTATCCTCCATTTATTGTTAAGTTTTTTACAGCGTGATTAAAAAATAATTTTGCTATAACATACAGAATAATTCCCCATAGTATTTGCTTAATTATTACAAACATTATTTGATTGTAAGAAACTTGTCCTAACCATATATTTATTGGTGTGTATATTAATTCTTTAAATGGTAAAAAATTTGATAATCCCTGAAACCATAAAGGAAACAAATTGATTGGGGCAATAATACCTGAAAATATTTGTATTATAGCTTTTCTTAATATTTGCATTCCCCATATTGAATTAGTATAAAATCCAATTGTGCCTACTATCATTTGAATAAAAAATGTAATTGGAATTCCAAGTAAAATCACTAATAAACACAAAATAAAATCTATAATATTTACAGGCAATGTTAATTTCCAGAATATCGAGCATATTATAAAAATAGCAATTCCTATTACTGTAGAAAAGGCAATTTCACCCAAGTTAATTCCAAAATAATATTTAAAATATGATATAGGATTTAATAATTCTTTATTAATTTGACCATTTCTAATAGAATGTGCCATCATCTCATTTATTCCACAAGTAGCTATTGAACTAAATGATATTGCTAATATATAATATGTTACCATTTGAGATATGGAAAAATCACCAGCATTTCCTGTTTGATTATATATCGCTTTCCACACAAATATATATACAATAACATCAACAATTCCATTTAAAGTAAACAAATAGAAATTGGATTTGTATATACTATAATCCTTAAACTGCATTTTAGCTAATGCTAACATTGTTTTTAACATTTGTATGTGCTCCTTTATATATTTCTTTTAATATATCTTCAAGTTCTGCTTCTTTCATATGTATATCATCAATTGTACAATACTTCGATATTTCATTCATTATTTTTACGATTGTTGTTTCTTCATGACTAAATTTAATTTTTAATTCATTTTCTTTTTCTTCAAGTATTTCAATATTTTTTAAATCAATACTTTTACTTATTTCATTTGATTTATTACTAATTATAAGCTCTGCCACAACATATTTTCCATAGGTATCCTTAAATTTTTGCTTACTACCATCATAAATTATTTGACCTTTATCTAGTAAAATTATCCTATCACAAACATCTTCGATGTCTTTTAAATCATGGGTTGTAAGTATAACTGTAGTTTTCTTTTCTTTGTTTATATCTTTAATAAATCTTCTTATATTTTCTTTGACCAAAACATCTAAACCTATAGTTGGTTCATCTAGGTATACTATTTTGGGATTATGTAAAAAAGTAGCGGCTATTTCACATCTCATTTTTTGACCCAAACTTAAATTCTTGACTTGTTTTTCTAACAAGTCATCTAAATCTAATATATCTGTAAATTTCTTTAAATTTTTTCTATATTCGCTTTCAGGAATTTTATACATTTTTTTAATTAATCTAAATGATTCAATAACAGGTAAATCCCACCATAATTGAGTTTTTTGTCCAAATACTGCACCGATACTTTTGTTATTTTGTATTCTTTTTTCATTTGGAACAATTCCGTTTACAATAACACTACCAGAAGTTGGGGTTAATAATCCGGTAAGCATTTTTATTGTAGTTGATTTTCCAGCTCCGTTTTCTCCAATATAGCCTACTAATTCACCTTCTTCAATGTTAAAACTTATTCCACTAACAGCTTTAAATTCTTTGTATTTAGGTTTTAGTAAATGCTTTAAATATCCTTTTATTCCATCTTCTTTTTCAACAATTTTATATTTCTTTACTAAGTTATTAACTTCTATAATTGCCATACTTACCTCCAAGAATTAAATCTAACAGAATTATAATATATTTAATATCAAATTTCTATACTCACATTGAAATTATATAATATTTTCAAAAATAAAATTTAAATGTATGGTATAATGTAAAAGTAATAAAAAACATTTGAATTGGATATTGACTCTCCTCTTAGAGGATAGTGTATAAATAATTTAGGAGGCGATATTATGTTAAAGATTGGTGAATTTTCTAAAATGTCAAAAGTTACAATAAAGGCTTTAAGGTACTATGAAAAAGAAAGTTTATTAATTCCAAAATACATTGATAATTATAATGGATATAGATACTATGAGAGTAGTCAATTAATTGATATATCTAAAATAATTACATTAAAACAAGTTGGGTTATCTATTGAAGAAATAAAGAGAATAATTATAGCTAAAGAGCCGATTGATGTTATTCTAAAATCCAAAAAAGTTGAATTAGAAAATACAATATCTTTATATAAACATCAGCTTTCAAAATTAAATTATTTATTGGAGGAGAAAGACATGAAAGAAGAAATATTTGAAAAAATAATACCCAAATGTTATGTTTATTATAAAGAAGGAGTTTTAAAAAATTATAGTGAAGCATCTGAATTTATTCAAAATTCTGGAAGAGAATGCTTAAAATTAAATCCCAATATTAAATGTGTTGTGCCGGATTATTGTTATGTAAATTATTTAGATGGAGCATACAAAGAGAAAAATATTAAGGTGAGATATGCTCAAGCAGTAATTAAGGAAGATGGACCTTTTAAAGAAAACAAAAATATAAAATTTATGGATGTTCCAGAAACTAAATGTATATGTATTTATCATAAAGGTGCTTATGATAATTTAGGTACTTCTTATGCTAAAATCATGAAATATATCGAAGATAATAAATTAGAAATTCAAGACTTTCCTAGAGAATGTTATATCGATGGAATTTGGAATAAGGATAACATAGATGATTGGTTAACTGAAATACAAGTACCAATCAAATAGAAAGAAAATGATATAATGGCTTTTGATTTTAAAAAAGAATATAAAGAATTTTATTTACCAAAGAATAAACCTAGTATAGTAAAAATTCCTGAAATGAATTATATTGCAGTAAGGGGAAAAGGAAATCCAAATGAAGAAAATGGGGATTATCAGAATACAATAGGGCTATTATATGGAATTGCTTATACAATAAAGATGAGTTATAAGGGCACTCATAAAATAGATGGGTTCTTTGAATATGTTGTTCCACCACTTGAAGGATTTTGGTGGCAAGAAGGACTTAAAGGTAGCATTAATTATAATGATAAAAATACTATGCATTTTATATCTATTATAAGACTTCCAGACTTTGTAACAAAAAAAGATTTTGAGTGGGCTAAAGAGGAAGCAACAAAGAAAAAGAAACAGGATTTTTCAAGAGTTGAGTTTTTAACTTATGATGAAGAAATATGTGTTCAATGTATGCACTTAGGCTCTTATGATGATGAACCGGCAACAGTTAATTTAATGCACAAATATATGAAAGAAAATGGTTATGAATTAGATATAACTGATGAAAGATATCATCATGAAATATATTTAAGTGATCCAAGAAAATGTGATGTTAGTAAATTAAAAACGGTTATAAGGCATCCAATAAAAAAGATTAAATAATAATGTGGAGAGACAGAAGATTGATTATTAAAATTAGCAGTAGAAGTACCAGGAGAGAACACAAGAAACGAATGGTGCGAAGCGGTTACAGATGAAGAATATAGTAAATTAAAATAAAGGAAAAAATATATCAAATGAAAAGGAATGAAACCTGTAAACTACAAGTTTCATTCCTTAAAAATATCCATAATATAAAGTTATTTATTTACTTCCAATTTTTTAGCGTCATCAATTTGTTTTAATCCTAAGTTTATAAAATAAATTATTACAAGCCAAGCTAAAATAGTCATTGCAATTTGAACTAGGTAATAAGGAGCGTTAATAGGCATATCCCATATACCATGTAATACAACAGGGATTAAACAAATTAATAAAAATCTTTTATCATTTAAATGTTTTTTGTCTAATTTATCAAATCCTTTAACATACATTAATGCTGCACCTTCTATAGCTGCCCAAGCAACATGACCACCTGGTGCTAAGAAACCACGTAATTTAATAATTTCTAACATTGTTTGTAAACCACCATTTAGTCCATATCTTAAAATATATCCTGCTGTTTCAAAAGCTGCAAAACCTGCACCAACAGCAGCACCAACTAATAATCCGTTTAATATATAATTGCTCTTTTTGCTTTTAAATAAGAAAATAGCAACTATAACAGCTTTAGCAGCTTCTTCAACTAAGCCGATCAATAAAGCACCTTCATAAGTTTGAACAGTAGCATTTGTTTCAAAATATGGCAATGTAAAATATAATATAGCTAATATTAGTGATAATGCTCCACCAAGCACAAAGTATTTTATTACCTTATAAAGAGGTATGTTTCTAAATAAGTTGATTTCAAAGAAAAACATAAGTACAGTTACTGGAACAGCAAAAGCTGCTAACATTATCATAAGTGGTAAGAAGTTAGTATTTCCATAATCTATAAATCCTATACGAGTAGGGATATATGCAATTATAAAAAATACAAATATTTTAAAATATACCCATGCACTTGCATTTTGGGGGTTAATATCTTTAACATCTGGAGTAGTTTTATCTGAACCACAAACAAAAACCTCATCTAAATCTTCTTCAGTATGTTTTTTGAAAGTATTTTTAAATAAATCTCTAAATCTTACATAGCTTTTAGATTGAGCACCTGTTATTTTATCTAAGTTTTCAGTTATTATATTTGAAGTATTTTTCTTGGCAACAGGGTAACCACATTCAGGACAATTAGTTTCATCTCCATTTAATTTAGCACCACATTCAGGGCAAGTTTGCAAATTAATTTTTACACCACAGTGTGGACAAACTTTAGCACTAGAAGATATGCTTTCTCCACATTCTTCACATTTTATTAAAGCCATATTTTATGCCCCCCTTTCTGTTAAAGTTGATAGAATATGAGTAACTACATTATTAATTTCAGTTGAATTTGTATTTTCTTCTTTAGACGCTACCATATATACTTTGCCATTAACTAAAACAGCATATCTATTATCAACTATTAAATGACCACTTGAAGTATAATTATATGCAATACCGTAAACTGTTTTGTTTCCAATAGTACCAGAAAGTAAATCAATAGTAACTTTTAAATCGCTATACTGCTTTCTCATATAAGTTGTAAAATCATTTAAAAATTGTACTTCACTAGTATATTTGTCATATCTGCCGACAATTATATATGGGATTAAAGCACCTTGACTATCTATATTTCTACCAACGTAAATATACCCATCTTTGTCTGTAGTTACTTTATAAGTGCCAGGAATTTCAAAAGATATGCCAAGATATGGGTCATTGTACACTGTATAACCATAATCTGTTGATGGGCTAGTAGTAGGCTGCTCAGTACCACCAGTTCCGGTTCCTCCGGTACCAGTACCACCTGTACCTGTTCCTGTATTGCTATTATTTTGATTGAAGAATAAGAAACCAGCTACAATTATAGCTAATATTATCAATATATATTTAATATTACCTTTATTCATAAAGGAATTGGCTACCTTATTATCAGTGGTGGTAGGAGTTTCCTTTTTCTTTAACTCATAACCACATTTTGGACAAGCATCAGCTTTGTCGCTTATTTCATTATTACATTCGGGACATTTTATCAATGCCATAACATCACCCTTTCTTTTAATATTATGATAATTTTGTGAAAAATATATACAATTATCACTAATTTAAGTATAATATAACTAATTCACAACTTGAAGTAAGTTTACCAAACAGTCAATGACAATTTGGCAAATAAAAGGAGAAAGTAATCTATGCGTATTTTAATAATTGAAGATGAATTTAATTTAGCAGATGCAATTGCTGCAAAATTGAAAAAGGAAAATTATCAAGTAGATATTTGCACAGATGGAGAAGAAGGGGTATATAATGCTACTTCTAATATCTATGACTTAATAATATTAGATGTTATGCTACCAGGAATGAATGGATTTGAAATTTTAAATAATATTAGAAAAGAGAAAATAAAAACAAAAGTAATTATGCTTACAGCTAAATCAACTTTAGAGGATAAACTAACTGGGCTAGAACATGGAGCTAATGATTATGTAACGAAACCTTTCCATATAGAAGAACTAATTGCTAGAGTGAATATTCAATTAAAAGACCCTGCTGAAATTAAAAACAAAAATATAATATCTTATGGAGATATAGAACTAAATATAGCAACTTCAAGGTTAACCTGCAAAAATACAGGAGAAACAGTAGAACTTGTATGCAAAGAATTTCAGCTTTTAGAGTACTTTATGAGAAACCCAAATCAAATATTATCTAAAGACCAAATTTATGATAAAGTTTGGGGAATGGAAAATGAAATAGAGTCTAATAACTTAGAAGCATATTTGTCTTTTATAAGAAGAAAACTAAAGGCGATAGGAACAAATGTAAATGTAAAATCTGTAAGAGGCCTAGGCTACAGATTGGAGGGTGAAAATGAATAAATTAAAAAATAAGGTGTTTTATACAACTATAGCCATTCTTACAATAAGTGTGCTAAGTATTATAGTCATATTTAATGTACAAAATTATATTGAACAAGGAAATTCTATTAAAAATAGTTTAAATGTGGCTACTAATAATGATAGAGAAAGAGGCAATAAACCACCTGAAAAGCCACTAGATAATAAAGAACCTATGTACAATCCAGCAAATGAGGACATCAAGTTTATGGATTCAACAATATATACGGTTTTACTTGATGAAAATGATAATATAAAAGATGTAGTAAATCATTCTAACAATGATTTAGAAAATGCTGAAATAACTAAACTTGCTCAAAGCATATTAAATACTAATAAAGAAGAAAGGCATGTTGGTTGCTTATATATTGAAGAATATTCGTATGTATACTTAAAAGGAAATTCATTAACAATATTAGATAATAGTAATATAAAAAGTGGATTACTAAAATCACTCGAAATTTCATGTCTATTTTTTGCAATTATAGAATTAATAATTATATTCATATCAAAAATAATTACAAAATGGATTACAGAACCGGTTAGAATTAGTTTTGAAAATCAAAAAAGATTTATTGCAGATGCTTCACATGAACTAAAAACACCATTATCTGTAATTATTGCAAGTACAGAGGCTTTTGAAGATAATCCAAAAGAAATGAAATGGATTACAAATATAAAAAATGAATCAAGTAGGATGAGTTTGCTTATTACAAATTTATTAGAACTTGCAGCAAGTGAAAGCAAAGAAGTATTTAAATTTGAAGAAGACAATTTATCTAAAGTAGTTGAATTATCTGTTTTAACATTTGAGGGACGAGCATTTGAAAGTAATGTTAAACTAGAATATGACATACCTGAAAATGTAAAAATGAAAATGGATGAAAATAGCATAAAACAGCTTATAGAAATTCTTTTGGATAATGCTATAAAACATGCACAAAAGGGTAGTATAATAAATGTAAACTTACTTGAAGAAAACAATAATATAACAATACTTGTAAAAAATAAAGGTGAAGAAATAACAAAAGGTGAAGAAGAAAAGATTTTTGAGAGGTTTTATAGAATAGATAAATCAAGAAATAGAAATGATAATAGATATGGCTTAGGTCTTGCAATTGCTAAGAATATTGTTACAAATCATAATGGAAAAATAAGTGCATTTTCAAAAGATGGAATAACAACTTTCAAAATTTTATTTAAAAGGTAAAATATTTAATCTTCATTTAATAAAAGTTTAATATTATAACACCATCGAAGGAAGGAACAATTTTAAATTTAATTTATTAAAGGAGTGAGAAATTTGAAAAGAAGCATAAAAAATGCAATATCGATTATTTTAATTATTTTATTATGTGGTGCTATGTTTTTTACAGTAAGCTATGCTAAAAGCAATAGCACACAAAACAATAAAGGTGGAATGAGTCAAAATGGTGGTACACCACCAGCTAGACCTGATGAGGATAATAGCAATTCAGAAAGTAGTCAAAGTGAAAAAGGACAAAGACCAACAAATAAACCAGATGGGCAAATGCCTGAAATGAGAAAAACTACTTCAATATCTGTTATATACTATGTAGTATTTGGAGTAGAAAGTTTAGCTTTAACAAGTCTAGGTATGTACTTAATTATGTCTAACTTTAATAAGAAAACATTTAAAGAAACATTTGCCAATAAATATAGAATAATAATTACAATTTTATCAATTATTATTTTAACAGCAGGTCTAACATGGCTAGATATATACTTAGCTAGCCAAGCAACAAGCAATAAAGAAAATATGCAAGGACCTGGTGGAGGAATGAACCAAAGCAATTCTTCAATAGAATATTCTTCACAAAAAGAAATAACTACATCAGAAACAATCACAAGTGGAACATATACTTCATCAACTAAAGATGAAAATGCAATGCTTGTAAATGGAACAGAAGCAAACATATCTGGAATTACAGTAACTAAAACAGGTGATTCTGATGGAGGAGATAGTACTAGTTTCTATGGAACAAACTCAGCAATACTTGCTAAAAGTGGTGCAAATTTAACACTAAAAAATATAACAGTAACAACTGATGCGACAGGAGCAAATGGAGTATTCTGCTATGGTGGCTCAGCTACTACAAATAATTCATCAAGTGATGGAACAACAATAACAATAAGTGATTCAAAAATTACTACTACCAAAGATAATTCAGGAGGAATTATGACAACAGGTGGTGGAACTATGAAAGCATCAAATTTGGAAATAAATACAGCAGGAACTTCAAGTGCTGCAATTAGAACTGATCGTGGAGGTGGTACAGTAACTGTTGATGGTGGAACATATACTACGACAGGTCAAGGCTCACCAGCAATTTATTCAACAGCTGATATAACGGTTAGCAATGCAACATTAATTGCAAAAGCATCAGAGGGAATAGTAATTGAAGGCAAAAACTCAGTTACAATAGATAATGTTAATTTAACAGATACAAACAACAAATTAAATGGACAATCAACAACATATAAAAACATATTTTTATACCAATCAATGAGTGGTGATGCAGCAGATGGTACAGCAGAATTTACAGCTAAAAATAGCAAAATTACAACAAACAAAGGCGATTCATTTTATGTTACAAATACAACAGCTACAATAAACTTAACAAATAATACAATAGTTAACAATGATACAACAGGAAATTTCCTAAGAGCTAAAACAGACTCTTGGGGAAAGAGTGGCTCAAATGGTGGAAATGTAACACTTAATATGACAAACCAAAAGGCAACAGGAAATATAGTTATAGGCTCTGTTTCAACACTTGTAATGAATATGAAGTCAAATTCTTATTACGAAGGAGCTATAAATACCGATAATAGTGCAAAATCTATTAAATTAACACTAGATAGCACTTCAGCTATAAAACTAACAGCAGATACGTATATAACAAGCCTAGAAAATGCTGATACAACTAACAGTAATATAGATTTTAATGGATATAAATTATATGTAAATGGAACAGCTATAAATTAGAGAAAATGCACTTCAAAAAAAGTGCATTTTTTACTCTTTTAATTTACAAACATCAACCCATTTAACATACTCTGTGATATTTTCTAATTCTGGAATTGTAAGTTCAATAGCATTATTAGGTTCACCACAAGCTGGAAAAACGGTCGTAAATCTTTTTAAAGACTCATCTAAATAGATGGAAACACCGTCATTAACTCCAAAAGGGCAAACTCCACCAACTGGATGTCCAATTTTTTCTTCTACTTCATCAAAAGAAAGCATATGAGCTTTTTCACCGAATTCATGACGATACTTTGCATTATCTATTTTTACATCTCCAGCAGTTATAACTAATATAGAATTTTCTCCAACTCTAAAAGATAAGGATTTTGCAATTCTAGCCTCCTCACAACCAAGAGCTTGAGCAGCCAAAGCTACAGTGGCACTGGAAGAATTGAAAGTTATTATTCTATCTTCCATATTATATTTTTTTAAATATTCTTTTACTCTTTCTAATGACATAAATATTCCTCCAATAAGTTTTTTATAAAATTATATCATAAAAAATAAACTATTGCTATTTTTTGAAAAATAAAATATAATTTACAATGAATTAAATAGAGGTTAAGTGGTAAAATACTGCAAAGGAGAAAAAACAATGGAAAAACAGTGGGTTAATAAAAGCGTTGAAGAAGTTAAACAAGAGTTAAAAGTAGGCAGTCATGGACTATCTGATGAGCAAGTAAAAGAAAAAAGAGAAATTTATGGACTAAATGAATTGCAGGCTAAAAAGAAAAAGAGTTTAATTGTTAAATTTTTAGAACAATTTAAAGACTTTATGATTATTATTTTAATAATTGCGGCTATAATTTCTGGAGCAGTAGGATATTACCAAGGAGAAGGAATAACTGATTCAATTATTATTTTAATAGTTGTAATTGTAAATGCAATTATTGGAGTAGCACAAGAAAGTAAAGCAGAAAAGTCATTAGAGGCTTTGCAAAAATTAAGTTCTCATGTTACTAAAGTAATTCGTAATGGAAAAGTTGCTGTAATACCATCAAAAGAATTAGTACCAGGAGATATTGTAATTTTAGACACTGGAGATTATGTACCAGCAGATTTAAGAATTATAGAAGCAGCCAATCTAAAAGCACAAGAAGCGTCTTTAACTGGTGAGTCTGTTCCAGTTGATAAAAATACTGATGTAATAAATGATGAAAAAGTAGGTTTAGGTGATAGAACTAATATGCTATTTTCATCAAGTTTAATTACTTATGGTAGAGGCAGAGGCATTGTTGTTGAAACAGGTATGAACACTGAAGTTGGCAAAATAGCTGGAATGATAAATGAGGTTGAAGAAACAGAAACTCCTCTACAACAAAAGTTAAATAAATTAGGTAAAACACTTGGAATTGCAGCAATAGTAATTTGTGTAATTATTTTTATAATTGGTTTATTATATGGTAAAGAACCAATAGAAATGTTTATGACTGCAGTAAGTTTAGCAGTTGCAGCTATACCAGAAGGATTGGCAGCTGTATCTACAATTGTATTAGCAATTGGTGTGCAAAGAATGGTAAAAAAACATGCAATTGTTAAAAAACTTCCAGCAGTAGAAACACTAGGAAGTACAACAGTTATATGCTCAGATAAAACCGGAACATTAACACAAAACAAAATGACTGTTAAAAAAGTATTTTATAACAATAAATTAGTAGACTTAGATGATATAGACACAGATAATTTAGATGATGAACTAGAAAAGCTAACATATATAAGCATGTTTTGCAATGATACAAAAGTATCAGACGGAAAACTTACAGGAGATCCAACAGAAACTGCATTAATTGATATGGGATTTAATTTGGATTTTCAACCACCTATTTTAGAAAAATATCAAAGAGTAAAAGAACTACCATTTGATTCTGACAGAAAACTTATGACAACAGTACATTTATTTCCAAATAAATATATGGTATACACCAAAGGTGGAGTGGACGAACTATTAAGTAAATGTAACAGTTATGTTATAAATGGAAATGTAAATACTGACATTGATGAATATAAAAAAGAGATTGCAAAGCAAAATGAAGAGATGGCTAAAAATGCACTTAGAGTACTAGCAATGGCATATAAAGAATTAGACCATGAACCAACAGATGAAGAAATGAAAAACATAGAAAACAATTTGACTTATGTTGGTATGGTTGGAATGATAGATCCACCAAGAGAAGAAGTAAAAGCTGCAGTAGAAAAATGTAAAACAGCAGGAATAAAAACTGTAATGATTACAGGCGATCATAAAATTACAGCAATTGCAATTGCTAAGGCACTAGGCATTTTAGAAAATGAAGATGAAGCAATTACAGGTTCTGAACTTGAAGAAATGTCAGATGAAGATTTGATAAAAAATGTTAGAAAATATAGTGTATATGCAAGAGTTTCACCTGAACACAAGGTAAGAATAGTAAAGGCTTGGCAAGCAAATGGAGAGATTGTTGCAATGACTGGTGATGGTGTAAATGATGCTCCTGCACTAAAAACAGCAGATATAGGGTGTGCAATGGGAATAGTTGGTACTGATGTATCAAAAGAAGCGGCAGATGTTATTTTAACAGATGATAATTTTGCTACAATAGTATCTTCAGTAGAAGAAGGAAGACGTATATATGACAACATACTAAAAGCAATTCAATTTTTACTATCAAGCAATGTTGGAGAAATAATTATATTATTTGTAGCAATTTTAATGACTCCACTTCTAAGCAAATGGTTTAACATAGACGTAAACTTAATTACACCATTATTACCAATTCATATATTATGGATAAATTTAGTAACAGACTCACTACCAGCATTAGCACTAGCAGTTGACCCAGCTGAAAAAGATATTATGAATAGAAAACCACTAAAACCAAAACAGGGTGTATTTACAAAAGGAATGACATTTAGAGTAATATATCAAGGAATTATGATTGGTGTAATTACACTTGTTGCGTTTATAATTGGTTTAGCAACACCAGAAAATGAGTTGCCAATTGTGCAGGTAACAGAGGCAAATGGAACTGTCAAAACTTTATCTGCAGAAGAAGTTAAAGTAGAAATAGGGCAAGCAATGGCATTTACTGTTTTAGCACTTTCAGAATTGGTACATGTATTTAATATTAGAAACAATAAAAAATCAATATTCAAAACAGGAATATTTAACAATAGTAAATTAATACTTGCAACAGTAGTATCAGCAGGATTAATGCTTGTAGTATTATTTGTACCAGCATTAAGAAATATATTTAGTATACCAGTATTACCAGCTATGAATATTTTGGAAACAGTTATATTAGTATTTATGCCAATTGTTGTTGTGGAAATATTTAAATTATTTAAAATAAATACTACTAAGGAGGAGTAAAAATGAAAAAAAGAACTGCAGTTATTATTGGAATAGTTGCTTTAATATTAGACCAACTAACAAAAATGTTATTTATAAATAAAAATATGGAACTTATTCCAAATGCCTTGAAAATATATTATTGGCAAAATGAGGGAACAATATTTGAAATTGCAAATGGAATAAAAATATCACTAATAGCTTTAGAGAGTATAATAATTATAATTCCAATTGTTATATACTTAGTTAAAAGATATAGTAAAGTAAAAAATAATATATTATTATCTTTAATGCTAATACTAGCAGGAGCAATAGGAAATTTAATAGATATTTTATTTAGAGGATATGTAATAGATTTTATTAATATTGCAAATTCAATTAATTGTAACTTGTCAGATGTATTTTTAATTGGTGGAATTATTTTATTAGTTATATTTGGTGTAAAACAGGCTTTTAATAAAAAGTTTACTAAAAATTAACAAATAAAATTACAAAGCAGTTGACAAATGTAAAAAAAATTAGTATAATTTTATAGTATCAATTTTTAGGTAATAAATTAAAATATAGATTACAGAGAAAAAGCAATCAAGGGAGGGAATTAGAAATGGCACAACCAAAAAGAAGATGGTCAAAAGCAAGAACACATTTAAAAAGATCTACATGGAAATTAGAAAATCAAAATTTAGTTGATTGTCCACATTGCCATGAAAAAGTATTACAACATAGAGTATGTCCAAATTGTGGATACTATGATGGAAAAGAAGTAGTTGCAAAATCAGCAGAATAAAAACAAAAAGTAGCATAGCCAATAAGCTATGTTATTTTTTTTATGTAACAAAATTTTAAAATCACTTGTAAAATAATAATAGGTATGATATATATAAAGAAAAAAGGGGGATTTTTAAATGGAGGAGCAAAAGAACGACTCAACTGTAAATATGGCACAATATGATGAAGTACAAACAGCTAAAAAGGTAGAAAGAACAGATTCATATTTTGACGGTAAAGTACTAGAATTATTAGGCTACAGAATTTTAGCATTTATAATAACTGTAGCAACATTTGGAATTGCTCATGCTTGGGCAGAAAAATTGCTAATTGCCTATACAGTGGAACACACAGTATACAATGGAAAAAGACTTAAATTTGAGGGAACAGGAGCATCATTATTTGTACAAAAATTCAAATGGATTTTCTTTACTATTATTACTTTAGGAATTTATGGATTTTGGGTTCCAATAAAAAAAGAACAATGGATAGTTTCAAATATTCATTTTGAAAAAGAGGAATTTGTTAAAGGAGATAGTTATTTTGACGGTGGAGTATTAGGAGTAATTGGAGTAAACTTATTCTCTAACATATTAACATTTATCTCATTTGGATTATTATTCCCATTTGTAATTTGCTACAAACAAAGATGGTTTACAAAACATACTATTATAAACCGCAAAAAAATAGTGTTTACAGGAAAATCTTTAAGTTTAATAGGAAATTACCTATTATGGTGGTTTTTATGTATTATTACATTTGGAATTTTTGGACTATGGTTACCTATTAAAATAGAAAACTGGAAAGCTAAAAATACACACATAAAACTAAAAGATGAGGCTGAACCAAAAACATCAATGGCTCCAGCTATATTGGGGATAATATTAGCAATTATGTTAATTGTAGGAGTTGTAACTTTCACATACAAAAATGTAGACTTTGATAAGATTATGGATGATGGAATTGAGTTTGAAGAAATATTTAATAAAGAGAATAAAAGACCATCAAAAGGAAATGGACAAATTGCAACAATAAGTACACCAAACAGTAATACTAACTCAAATACAAACAATAATGAAAATTCCAATACTAACACAGTAACATATACAACTAAAGATTTTAAAAGATATACAACAGTAACATTAATTGATTATGTTGCAACTGAAGGGGCACCAGACCATACAAGTGATTTGATTGCAAGTATCGAAAGTAATGGTATTGCAATAAGTGAAAGTACAGGGGCAATATTAATTGAAGGAACTAATGCAAAATATTTATATAAAGTTTCTAATGGTAGTAAAATTGATTTATATTACATAACTAAAAATAATGACTTATATGTAATACACAATCCAAACTCAGGTAATCCAAATCAAACCAAAACTAAAGTTGCAAGTTCAGTTGCTGAATTTTTAGGAACAGAAAATGATGAAGAATATTTAAAAGTATTATTAAAAGATGGCAGTGTTAAAAACATTAAATATTAAAGCAACATCAATAAAAAGTATAATAAAAGGAAATAGAGGTAAACAAAAGCAGATAATTGAAAATTATCTGCTTTTATGATATAAAATAGACGAGAAAGAGAGGTAGGTATATGTATACATTAATTACAGGAACTACAAATAGAAATTATATAGATGTTGAGTGGCAAAAACAAAAAAATCTTGCAATGGTAAATATGATGGCTGTTATGCAATTATCATATATGTTTAAAAAGATGAAAGTAGATACTGCTAAAGAAGTTGCTGAAAAAAGTTATAAAGCAATGATGAAAAATAAAGCAGTATATGTAGTTGGATTTCATAACAAATTAATAGCATTTGCAACAAGATTTGGTAGTTTGAAATTAAATAGAAAAATAGCAAAGAAAATTAATATAGAAACTGCAAAATAACTTAAAAAAGATGTGAAAAAATATACTTATATAATAAAAATTTTTTTTAAAAAAACTATTGACTTTGAGCTAACTCTAAGTGCTATACCTATAAAAGAAATAAAAATAGAAAAGAGGTAATTGAAATGTATTTAGAAAAAATTAATGGACCTGAAGACATAAAAAAGCTAAAAGTAGAGGAGTTACAGACTTTAGCAGATGAAACGAGGAGTGCTTTAATAAACAAAATTAGCAAAGCAGGCGGACACAAAGGACCAAATTTAGGAATGGTTGAAATGACTGTTGCTTTACACTATGTATTTAATTCTCCAACAGATAAGATAGTTTTTGATGTATCACATCAAAGCTACCCTCATAAAATTTTAACTGGAAGAAAAGAGGCATTTCTTGACGAAAAGCATTTTAAAGATGTAACAGGATATACAAATCCAAAAGAAAGTAAACATGATATGTTTACAGTAGGACATACATCTACATCTATATCACTAGCTTTAGGTCTAGCAGAGGGAAGAGATTTAAATAAAGGTAAAGAAAATATTATTGCAGTTATTGGAGATGGCTCACTTTCAGGTGGAGAAGCATTGGAAGGTTTAGACTATGCAGGAGAGTATAAGAATAATTTAATAATAATAGTAAATGACAATGACCAAAGTATTGCAGAAAACCATGGTGGAATTTATAAAACACTAAAAAAGCTAAGAGAAACAAATGGAAAGTGTGAGGACAATATATTTAGGTCATTTGGACTAGACTATAAGTATCTAGATGATGGACATGATATTAAAAAACTTGTAGAACTATTTGAAAGTGTTAAAAACATAAATCATCCTATAGTACTACATATTCATACAATAAAAGGAAAAGGATTAAAATATGCAGAAATAAATAGAGAAGCATGGCATGCAGGTGGTCCTTTTAATGTAGAAGATGGCTCACCTAAATATGTTTCAAATGAAAAACCAGATACAACAGTATTTGACAGTTTAAAAGAGCTATTGAATACAAATGAAAGAGCAATTGTACTAAATGCTGGAACACCAATGGGATTAGGCTTTACACACGGAATTCGTGAAGAATATGCAGAAAGAGGACAATTTGTGGATGTAGGAATTGCAGAAGAAAATATGGTAGCAATGAGTTCAGGAATTGCTAAGAACGGAGGAACTGTAGTATTTGGAACTTATGCGCCTTTCTTCCAAAGAACATATGATCAAATATCACATGACTTATGTTTAAATGATAGTCCTGCAACAATGCTAGTATTAAGTGCAGGAGTTTATGGAATGAATTCTAATACACATATTGCATTATGTGATATACAAATGTTTGCACATATTCCAAACTTTATTTATTTAGCACCAACAAGCAAAGAAGAGTATATTCAAATGTTTAAATTTGCAACTACACAGAAAAAGCACCCAGTAGGTATAAGGGTACCAGTAGATTTTATAGAAACAGGAATAGAAGATACAACAGACTATTCTATATATAATAAAAATAAAGTAGAATTAAGTGGAGAAAAAGTAGCTTTATTTGCAGTTGGGTCAATGATGACAATGGCAAAAAGTATAGCAGAAAAGGTAAAAAAAGAATTAGGCTTAAATATAACTGTAATAAATCCAAGGTTTTTAACTGGACTAGATGATGAATTGTTAAACTCATTAAAAAGTAATCATGAATTAGTTATTACTCTTGAAGATGGAGAGTTAATGGGCGGATATGGACAAAATATAGCATCATTCTATGGAACTGAAAAAATGCAAGTAAAGAATTATGGAATTTCAAAGGCTTTTCATACAGATTTTGATGCAGAGGAGCTATTAAAGGAAAATGGTATGTCAGTTGACAATATATTTAACGAAATAAAGGAATTTATTAAAGATTAGAATATATGAAAAAGAGGTATAATATATGACAATAGCTGAAGTAGGAAAAAAGTATAATTTAACACCAGATACATTAAGATACTATGAAAGAATAGGACTTCTTACAAATGTTCCTAGAAATCAAAATGGAATAAGAAATTACAGCGATGAAACATGTAGAAGAATTGAATTTATAAAATGTATGAGAAATGCAGGTGTAGAAATTGAAAGTTTAATAGAATATATGAAATTATTTGAACAGGGGAAAACTACTGCAGAGGCTAGAAAGGAACTTTTAGAGGAGCAAAGGGATAAACTACTAGAAAAACAAAAAAATATAAATGAAACTTTGCAAAGACTAAACTATAAGATTAATTTATATGATGAAATAGTTTCTGGAAAAAGAAAAGATTTTACAGAAGAAATCTAAAAATTATGTTCTAGTTCAAAAATAATTCTTTTTTCGACTTTTTATTTATAAAAAACTTACACAAAAAAATTTTTTGTGCTATAATTAATAAGTTCGCTAAAAATAAAAAGGAGGAAATTATGAAAGAACTAGACTTAGGAAAAGAAAAAATCGGTAAACTTTTATTAGCTTTTGCAGTACCTTGTGTAATAAGTATGCTAATAAATTCAGTTTACAACATTGTTGATCAAATATTTATTGGAAAGGGTGTAGGAACACTAGGAAATGCAGCAACTAACGTTATATTTCCATTAGTAATAATTTTTAGTGCTTTAGCAGGTTTGATAGGTAATGGCGCAGCTGCTAATTTATCATTAAAATTAGGAGAAAATGATAAGAAATCAGCTGCCAAAAGTGTAGGACAAGCAATAAGCATGTCAGTAATTATATCTGTATTAGTAAGCATAATTGCTTATGTATTTTTACCTCAATTGGTATACATATTTGGATGTACAGATAGTGTATATAATTATGCTGTTGATTATGGAAAAATAATTATATTAGGTGCTCCATTTATGCTAATATATTCAGCACTTTCAAATATCATAAGGGCTGATGGTTCGCCCAAATATTCAATGGTAATGCTAGTAATAGGAGCAGTTATCAATATAATATTAGATCCAGTATTTATCTTTGGATTTGATATGGGTGTAAAGGGTGGAGCAATTGCTACAGTTATTGGACAAGCTGTATCATTTTTAATAGCTATTTTGTACATTGGAAAAATAAAATCTGTAAAATTAACTAAAAATGATTTTAAGTTAGATAAAAATGTATATAGAATATTATCATTAGGATTATCATCATTTATAACACAAGCAACTATTTTAATATTATTTGTATTTATGAACAATATAATGACTAAATTAGGAGCAAATACTAAATTTGGTGCAGATATTCCATTATCTGTATATGGAGTAATATCAAAAATAAATAGTTTATATATTTCAACAGTTTTAGGAATATCAATAGGAGCACAACCTATTATAGGATTTAACTATGGTGCTGGAAACGAGCTAAGAGTAAAAGAAACAATTAAAAAAGTATTGATAGTAAACTTTATTATAGGAATTATATTTAATATAATTTTTGTATTGTTCCCTAAACAAATAGCAGGTATATTTATATCAAGTAGTGATGAATCATATAGTTTGTTTATGGAATTTGCTACACTTATGTGCCATAGCTTTTTACTTGTAATGGCACTAAATGCTTTAGAAATGACAACAAGTATTGTAATCCAATCAATAGGACATGTTTGGAAAGCAACTGCTGTAAGTTTTATAAGACAAATAATATTATTAATACCAATATCTTTAATACTAGCTTTTGTATTTAATAAAGGAATATATGGAGTTTTATATGCAGGATGTATAGCAGACGCTTTGTGCTTTGTAACAACTATATTTATACTTAAATCAGAATACAAAAAACTTGGAGTAAAAAATGAGAATATTGAAGAAGATAAAAAGCAGACTACATCATACAACGGCAAACACATTGTTATTACAATATCTAGAGAATATGGCTCAGGAGGTAGATTTGTTGGAAAACTAATTTCTGAAAAATTGGGTGTTCCATTCTATGACAAAGAACTAATATCACTATCTGCAAAAGAATCAGGACTCTCTGAACAATATATTGAAAAAATAGACCAAAAGAAAAAATCAGCTACATATATAAATAATAATGATGATAGATTATTTATTGCTGAAAAAGATGTAATAAACAATTTAGCCAAAACATCATGTGTTATAGTAGGAAGATGTGCAGATTACATATTAAAAGATAATGATGACACTATAAAAGTATTTTTATATAGTGATTCAAAATCAAAAGAGAAGAGAGCTATTAAGTATTATGGTTTAGATGAAAAAAATGCACTAAAAGAAGTTGAAAAAATAAACAAGGAGAGAGCAAAACATTACAAATTCTATACTGACAGAAATTGGAAAGATTTTAATAATTATGATTTTGCATTTAATGTTGATAAATGCGGTGTAGAAAAAACAGCAGATAATATTATAGAAATAATCAAATCTATTTAAGTGTAAGAATTTTTTGAAGGAGAATATATATGGATGAATTGTTATATCAAATGATATATAAAAGAAAGTCATTCCATTTATTTAGAAGTACAGGAAATGAAAAAATAACAGAAGAGGAATTAGAAGATATAAAACAAAAATATAAAGATTTTATACCTTTGGTAGACAACATAAAAACTGACATAAAGGTAATACCTGCAAATTTAGCAAACTGCAACAGAGGAGAAGAATATTGTATTTATCTATATAGTGAAGTGAAAGAGAATTATCTTCAGAATATAGGGTACATAGGAGAACAACTTGACTTATATTTAGCTTCTAGAAATATAGGTGCATTATGGTTTGGAATAGGAAAAGCACAAGAAACTTACTATAATAATTTGCAATTTGTCATAATGATAGCAATTAGGAAAGTACCAAAAGATAAGTTTAGACAAGATATGTTTAAGAGTAAGAGAAAGGCTATAGAAGAAATTTGGAAAAGTACAAATTATCAAGAAATTGCAGAGATAGTTAGGTTTGCTCCGAGCAGTTGTAACACACAGCCATGGATAGTTAAAGAAAATGGCAAACAATTGGAAGTATATAGATACAAGAAACCAGGAAAAAGAGGAATTATGCCAGTAAATAAAGTTATATATTATAATAGAATTGATATTGGAATATTCATGCTATTTCTTGATATAACATTAAAACATAATAACATTAGTTACAAAAAGGAAATATTAAATGATTGCCAAGAAAACAATGATGCAGAAGAAACATTAGTAGCAGTTTATAAGTTGTAAAACATGGAGGCGTAAAAATGAGGTATAAGAGAATAAAAAAGGTTTTAATATTTTGGTGCCTATTTATAGGATTAGGAGCAGTTTGGGGAAGCGCATGTATGTTAATTGATCCTACAGGAAAATTACTTCAAATGGATGCAATGCTACCATACTTTCAGGTCTTACCTTTTAGTGATGTACTATTTCAAGATTATACATTTTCAGGGATAGCTTTACTAATTGTTAATGGAATATCAAACTTAATAGCAGCCTATTTGCTTATTAGAAATAAAAAAATGGGAATTATATTAGGAACTATATTTGGATTTACCTTAATGCTTTGGATTATAATTCAGTTCATTATTTTTCCAATGAATATAATGTCAACTAGCTACTTTATATTTGGCTTGATGCAATTGATAGCAGGATATATTACATATGTATTTTATACACAAGAAAATTTTAAATTAAAATTGAATGACTATAAGAATGTGGGAAAAAATAAAGAAACAGTTGTAGTTTACTTTTCAAGAATGGGGTATACTAAAAAAATAGCATATGAAGAAGCGGATAAATTAGGAGCGGAAATAATAGAATTAAAAGCAAAAGAAAAAACAGAAAATACGTCAGGTTTCTGGTGGTGCGGAAGATATGGAATGCATAAATGGGGTATGCCAATAGAAGATGTAAATATAGATTTAAAATCATATAATAAAGTTATAATAGTATCTCCTATCTGGGTGTTTAATATTTCTGCACCAATTAGAGAATTTTGCTATAAATATTCAAAAGACATAAATAATGTTGAATACATAATAACTCATTTTATGAATACAAATTTTGAAAATGCAGCAGATGAACTTGACAAAATATTAAATAAGAAAAGGAAAAAATTTACATCGGTTTGTGTTAGATTTGGAAAAGTAAAAAAATATAAGATATTACAGTAATAAAGGTATTATAAAAAATACCTTTATTATTTATGGAAGAGGAGAAAACACAAAAGGCTTAGAAAACATAATAACAAATGGAAGCAAAATAGTAGTTCCAGAAGGAACAGCATTAATTACAATGCAAGATGGAGCAATAACAGGATGCATAACAGAACCAGGAGAATTTATATATTCTTCAGATGACCAAAATTCACAATCATTTTTAGCAGGAAATGGAACCACAAGAAGACCCTTATGAAAAACTAGCTTAAGAGATTTAGTAGAAGTACAATCAAAAGATATTGCTAGATTTGCTGTAAATGATACTTTAACCAAATATGACAGAGGAGTTAGAGGGGACTCTGAAGATTTAGAAATAAAAGGACAACAATGGAAATCAGCATATTTACCAGTATGGTTATACAGCTATCAACAAAAGAAAGAAGGCAAAAGTTTACTTCACTATATTGCGGTAAATGCAAGGACAAAAGAAACTATGGGAAGTGTGCCAATACATAAACCAAAACTTTTCCTTATATCTTTATTAGTAGAATTTCTAGGACTAATAGCATTGTTATTTACTAAAACAGATCATAACAAATACAAAGTTGTGAAAGGAGTTTATTTTTGTATTGTAATAAATAAAAACGTAAAAAGAGGTACATACACTCCAGATTTTAAAGCAAAAGCCAAAACATTGTAGCAGTAAATTTATTATCAACATTTATTTTTTCATTAAATAATGTTGACTATAAATTTTAACAATTATAAAATAATGGTAATAGTTATAGAAAGAAGGATTTTGTATGAATAAAGAAATTGAATTAAAATTTGGAATAGAAAATATGCCTAATTTTGACGAATATGAAAATATTAAAGTATATGAAATTGTACAAGACTATTTGTATAAAGACGAGTTTTCTTCAATAAGGAAAAGAAAGCTATTAGATTTACAACAAGAAGAATGTAAATATATTTATACAGTAAAGACTAAAGGTGATATAAAAAATAATAATTCTGTATATGAGATAGAAACGACGATTTCAAAAGAAGAATATGACTGCATTCAAAGTAAAAATAATATTGTAAAAAAATATAGAATATGTATTCCTATTACTGATAAATTGATTGCAGAGATAGATATATATTATGGAAATTTAGAGGGGCTAATCACGGTAGAAGTTGAATTTAAAAACGAAAAAGATTTAAGCATTTTTAAAAAGCCAATATGGTTTGGAGATGAACTTAATAAAAAATTTTTCTCTAATGCAAATTTATCCAATATGTCTAGAGATGAATTTGTAAACATCATGGGAGTGGATAATATTAACAAAAATATGGTATTAAAAAATAAAATTGAAAAACGCTTACTTTATATAAAAAGCGTATGATTAATAGAAATTTGTTGAAATGGAGGATTGATTATGAAAAAATTAAAAACAGGAATATTATTAATTATATTAGGAAAACTTATTATGTTTAGCTTATATATTTTTTTGTAAAGAGGTGTGAATATGAGTGATTCAAAAGAAAATGTTGATGTATTAAAAATGTATGGAGAAGACAGTACTACAAAAAGAGATGAATTTTTAAAAAAGCATAACTTAAATGAAAAGGGGCTTACTAGTAAACAAGCTGAAATTAATATTAA
>CAKOVW010000011.1 GCA_934122125.1 uncultured Clostridia bacterium
TTCTTCCGGCACACCTGCTTCAAAATCTAATTTAGGTATTGGCTTTGGTTTTATAAATTTTCCTAAAATATATTGCGCAATTTGCACTAAAATGGTTTGTACTGGGATAATTAGCAATATTCCTAATAGCACAGCAAACCATATTGAAAATTGTGCTTTTGCATAAAAACAACTTGCAAATAGTATGCAGATTATAGCTGTGCAAACGCTTAATACTGTGAGCCATATTGCAATTTTTTTATCATTTGATAGCTTATTTGTTTTTTTACCTGTCAGCTCTTGTAGTAATTGGCTTTTGCCATCTGATATTAAATAATATCCTACATGTTTTTGTTTATCACCTTTTGCTTTGTCAGCTAAATGCCATACTTTTTTTGCTATATATATTTCAGAAATCTTAGTTTTTTTGGCTATTTCCTTTATTGCATTTCTGTATATTATTTTTGTTTGATAATCCATTTTTTCATAAACATTTGCTGGATCTTGTTTTAATATATCTTCAACACCATTTATGTTTTCAAAAATTTCTAGCATACTAATTCTATTTAGATTTTTAATGCTTGTAATGCAATTGCCCATTGATACTTTGTTTATAGCAATTTCAAAATGCTCTTTTTTTATGGCTTCATCTAAATCCATACCCGCTCTATTTACTTGTTCTTCTAAAATAGATATATATGGATATGCCTTTTTGCCGTACTTTTTTAACTTATATGATAGATATTCAATAAATGGATATTTCATTTCTGTATGTTTTGTTAGTTTGTCTTTGTATTCTGATAGCTTGGTAAACTGCAATTCATCTTTATTTTTTTGTTCAACTAGTCTTTCAATTATATTTTCAACCTTGTATTTTTGAAGTTGAGAAACATATATTTTTTCGCAAATTTGCCTAATGTTTTCTATTAAGGCAATTTTCATAAAAATGCCTATGCTCCATATTTCTTCCATACTTAAGGTCTTCTTTTTTTGGTATGCCTGTATATAATCGCTTAAGTTTTTGCCATCTATTTTATTATCTGTATAATTTACAATTTCACTTGCTAAAACATATACTCTAGCAAAACCAGCATAATTTCCATTTGCTAGTCCTAAAAACTTTGTATATTTATGTTTTGGAAGCTCTAACTTTATGTTTTTTACTGCCTCATCTATTACATAGTAATTGTCTAAAATCCATTCTCCTGCTGAATGTATTGGTATTTTTAATTTTGCATGTTCATTTAATAAATTATATGTTTGAGTAATTACCTCAAAATTTTCTTTTAATCTTGGAATTGGGTATGTTTCTTTATCCGAAAAGTTCTGTAAATTATGGCTTGAAGCCACTTTCTCTAAATAATCTTCTAACTGATTTTTACCTAAAATTGCACCTTTTATCATTAAGGTTTTATATTGCATTTTAAAATTCCACTCCTTGCATTATATGTTTACACATATTTTTCTCAAAAAGTGGAATTTTTATTCAAAAATCTGGTAATTAAGCCTATCGGAAATAAATTCTCAATTTCTTTATTGTTGTTTATTATACTCTATACTTTTTTCCTCTAATAGTTTAAAATTACAGGCAATTGTTTTAAGAAAATTATTTTTATGCTTTGTTACTGCTACATACATTTTATTTGCTCTTTTATATATTTCTTTTTTATTAGAATTTATATATCTGTATTCTGCTGCTATTAAGTCTTTATATTTTTTATCCTGTTTATTATATTCTAATACTGATGTTACACTTATATCATTTGGAACTGGTATCATTGACGAAAATTTAATAATTGCTAAAGGTGTATTCTTTTGATTATACACAAAGAAAAAACTAGGATTATTTTTATATTTTTTATAATGTTCCTTATATGAATATAATGGTACAAAATATTTATAATTGTCTATTTTTAATACGATTCCTAAATATGGTCTACTATGTCCAATTTCATCTTTATTATAACTTATGTGCCTTTCAAATTTACTTAAATATTTAATATAATTCTTATCAACTGTATAAAATAATAATTCTTCCATTTTTCATTCCTTTACAAAAATATAAGAGGATACATTTTTTCAAATGTACCCCCTATTTTAAAATTGCTTATTTATAAGGCCTAAGCATTACCTAATTTCAAATCAGTTCATTTATAAGGCTTGAACTTTACCTAATTTCAAATCGTTCTTTTTTAGGTAAGAACTTCCTATTAGTAATCAAAAGATTACTCTTATAGTATATTAATTATACTATGGTTTTATTCATTATGTCAATAGATTTTTTAAATTCTTATCTAAAAATTGCTATATTTTTCCAGAAGTCATAATTTTAAAACTATCTCATATATATGATTATGGGGTGGGTTTATGGTTGTTTTGAGTAAAAAGAGATTGGGTATTATTTCTAGTATTTTGTTAGTTTGTGTGTTTGTTTTTGTTTTTCAAATTGCAAATACTGATAAAACTGTTCCTACTGTTTCTTTGCCGGTTTCTAATAAAGTTATTGTTTTAGATGCTGGTCATGGAAAACCTGATGAAGGTGCTCAGTCGAGTAATGGTACTACTGAAGCTGAAACAAATTTGAAAATAACTTTAAAAGTTCAAAGTTTACTAGAGCAGTCTGGTGCTACAGTAATTTTGACCCGTAGTGATGAAAATGCCATTTATGATTTAGATAAAAATACTTTGAGAGAAAAGAAAATTTCTGATATTCATAATAGAGTAAAAATTGGTAATGAGAGTTCTGCCGATATTTTTGTTTCTATTCATTTAAATAAAATTCCTCAACAGCAATATTATGGCTGGCAATGTTTTTATAGACAGAATGATGAAAAAAGTACCTCTTTAGCTAAGAGTTTACAAGAAAATTTAAATAATTCGATTCAAAAAGAGAATAAAAGAGTGGCTATGAAACTTGACAATGTTTATATTATAAAGCATGTAGAAATTCCTATATCTATTGTGGAATGTGGATTTTTATCTAACCCTGAAGAAGAACAACAGCTTTTAACTGATGAGTATCAAGATAGATTAGCTTGGGGAATATATAATGGTATAATGGATTACTTTTATAATACTAAATAAGCAAAAAAATTCTCTCATTGAGAGAATTTTTATTATTCATCTATTTGCTTACCAAATATTGCTTTAGCTGCATCTCCTATTACTGGTAATTCTGGTTCTTCTTCTTTATTAGCTTTAACAATTCCAAATATAATAGCTAAAATATATATTACCCATAATGCTGTGCTAAAGAAAGGAATTCTAAAAGGTACCATTCTATATATTATAGTAATAATAGTGTAACCTGCACCTATTATTATTGCTTGTGCTGCATGTATTTTAGTATTTCTTTCATTGTCTTTTAATGCAAATAATATAATTAGTCCTCCTATCCATCCAAATATGTATGCTAAAATAGCTCTTGCTTTTTGACTCATTTTTTCACCCCCTATAATATATTAATATTATATTATTTTTGTCGAAAATTGTAAACAGCTTTTACTTAATTAGTACTATGTTTTCTTCTGTCTATTACATATGTGCTACCTGGTGTCATTTTAGCTAAATGTTTAACTTGTGCTGCTGTTTCACCAATTTCTAATACATTTTTAAATCTTCCTTTATCTACTACAACTACTGCAATCGATATGCTTGTAAGCGGAAATTGTTCCATTACACATTTTCTATTTTGTACTTCTAAATATCCTTTTTCTATATCTGTTTTATTAAAATATTTAAGTACTCCTTGGTCAAACTCTAAAACTATATCTTGAGATATTTGTTCATAGTTTTTGCTAGATGTAATAGCTACAAAGTCATCTCCACCAATGTGTCCTATAAAATTTCCCTCGTCTTCTGTATCATGTAAATGATTTGATATACATCTTGCTGTAAATTTAATTATTTCATCTCCATTTAAAAATCCATATACATCATTATATGCTTTAAAGTTGTCTAAGTCTATATATAAAATAGAAAATTGTTCTTCATTAAGTAGACGTTTTTTTATTTCAGTTTGAATTTGCACATTTCCTGGTAGCCCAGTTAATGGGCTTACTCTACGGTTTGTGTCAAGAAGGCGTATTACATTTTTTACAGTATAATATAAATATTCTTCATCAATTGGAGCCTTTATGTAGTGCTCTACACATGCTTGTAATATTTGAATTCGGTGTTGTTTTTCTGTTATTGATGATATTACAATTATTGGTGTAATACTGTTATCTTCATTTTCTCTAATTTCATTACATAGTTTTATTATATCTTCTTTTATTCCATCTTCGTTTATTATTATTAAAGCTGGAATATTTTTAAGTACTGTTTCTATTTCTGTTGTTTTAGCTTTTTTAAATTTGTAGTCTTTTTCTCCTTTAAATAATTCAGTTAATCTACCTTTAAGTTCGTTTCCGTCATCAATTAAATAAATTTCCTGTGCCATCTTTTTCTCCTTTTTATGGTTTATATTGTATTTCTGTTGTGGCTTTTTCTGTGTATCCACTTATATTTGTTACTTCAATAGAAATAGTATTATTTCCTTCTCTTAAATATAAATATCCTACTGTAACTTTTTTTCTATTTACGTCTGTTATTTTATATTCTTTTCCATTTAAGTTAACTAAAATACTTTGTATTCCATCCTTATCTTCTGCTTCTATACTTATTTTTTGTTTATCTTTTCTAAGTGTCATTTTTGGTTTTGATGTAGATGTTACTATTTCTTTTTCGCTTTCTTCAATGTTTCCATTTTTATCTTCTGCTATAATTTTTATTTTTTTAGTGCCTACAGTTAATGGTACTTCCTTTTTTATTTCCTTTTGATTATTTTGATCTGCCTCTATTGTAACAGGTTCTTCACCTTCCCATTGATATTGCATATATGCTATAGCTGTTTCATCCTTTGCTGTAATTACCATGTTATTATTTCCATCCTTAGTTTCAACTTCAACAATCGGCTTTGTAATATCTACTCCTGTAAGCATATATTGCTTTTGATACTTTACTTTTTTTCCATTTATATCTTCTACTGTAAGATTTAAAACACTGTCATATCCTAAAAGTGTAATTTCTTCTTCTGCATTAGTATCTCCAATTGGAATTGCATTATTTTCTCCATTGTTCCAAGAATATTCTATTTTTGAAATTTCTATATTGCTTTTTACTTGAACTATAGCTTTATCATTTTTTCTGCTTATTAAAACTGTAGGAATATTAGCTGGCTTTCTATCATCTATGTTTCTATAAATTGCGTATGAGCCTTGTCCTACAAATACTGTACCAAATATTATAACAGTAATAGCAAAAAACTTTACTATTCCTTTTATTTCTATTGGCCTTCCTGTCCTTATTTTTTTATTTTTTTCTTTTTTCTTGTTTTCAACTGCCAAAATTTGGTTCATTATTTTAACCTTCCTTTGTTATTTTTTTACATTTAGTATTATACCATAAGCACTTTTTAATGTAAATGTTGAAAGCAAAAAAATAATGCTAAAATAATTTTAGCATTATTTTTTTCTATACAACAAGGTTAAGTTACCTTGAACCGTGCATATTTGCAACATATAGCGCTCTTATATTATATTACAAATTTTTTGATTAATATTACGCCAGCTGCTAATATACTTACTGAAGCTAATGCAAGTGTAACATATGTTGGAATATCACCTGTCGCAGTAGATAAAATAACTGGTGCTTCGTCAATATCATCTTCCCCTTTAGTATTATTTCCTGGAGTTGAATCAATATCTGGTGAATCATATTCATTATAGTCTTCATAAATTTCTGCCCAGTTTGTTTTTAAGCCCATGTTATTTTTTCCGTTTATCCATGTAAGTATTATTTCTACCGTTTGGCTTTCTCCTGGTTTTATAAGAACATCTTTTAGTTGATCTGTCAATACTTTGCCGTCGTCTGTTAATCTCCACTTTGGATTATCTTCTGCTACAAATTTTAGCCCATCTGGAATGTAATCTATTAATTCTTTTACATAACCTTCTATTTCGCCTTCATTTGTTACTTTAATATTAAATTTAAATTTAACAGTAGTTTTGTTTATTCTGTCTTGACGAATTTCAACTTTTGCTGGTGGTTCTGGATTTTCATCACCAGTATGTCCAGTTTTGTTTACTGTAGTTTTGCCATTAAATGTTACTATTGACTCTGTTACCCATTTTTTCAATGCCAAGTCAAAATATTTTACTTTAATTTTTTCAATATCTTGATCATCTTCTTCTGGAACATTGTTGTCTGGTGTTGAATCTATATCATCAACTTCATCACCATTTTCATCTGCATCATCAGCAATTTCTGCTGTATTTATTATAATTCTATCAGATGTATTTGGTTCTGTTACTTTAAATGCAATTTTTAAGTCTTTATAATCTGGCATTGTCATAGTTTCTGGGTTAAATGCTTTTATTAATTTACTATTTTCTACAGTTTCATTTGCTTTAGATAAATAGTTTGTTTTAATATATTTAGCTTCTTTTACATCAGTAGTTTCTGTTCCATCTTCTTTATACATTTTCCATTTAAATGCTGTATTTATTGTGTTTTCTGGTAAAAATTCTAGTCCTTCAGGTAAATTATCTTTTACCTCTTCTGCATAACCTGCTACATTTCCTTCATTAAATATTCTTAATGTATAAATAACAATATTTCCGTTTGCTACTTCTACTGGTTCTTTTGTGTGTTCATATTTATATTCATTTTCTGATACTTTTTTGAACACTGGTGCTCTATCTGTTATTTCTTTATCATTTACACCTGTAATAAATTTTCTTAAGGCTAAGTCAAATCTTTTTAGTATTAGTTTTTCAAAGTCATCATCATCTTGTTGTCCTTTAATATACTTATCTCCACGTTCTATTTCTGTATCTTTATATTGTGGTAAAGTTTCGTCTGTTGGTAATATTACATTACTCTTTTGAGAATCTCTATCTGTAACAATGTTTCCGTTTTTATCTGTAAATCCTGTAATTTCTGCAATGTTAGTTATTTTTTCATAAAGATTAATATTCTCTTTTACTTTACATCTAATTTGTACGTCAATATAGTCTAAAGTAGTTCCATCAAAAGCCTTTAACAAAACTTTGTCAGTAGTGTTTGTTCTATTTGCATAAATTTGATCTCTACTTGCAGAACTTGTTGTTGTTGGAGAAGTTATATTTGTTGTAACTTTTCTTCCATCTGTAGATACTGTCCAACCATATTTTGCATTTATTTCATCATCTATAATAAATTCCAATTGTTCTGGTAAATAATCTGTAATTTCTGTTACATAACCGTCTGTTATTCCTTCGTTATATACACGAATAGTATATGTTACTATATCTCCATTTGATACACTTACTGGCTCTTTGCTATGCTCATATATTGCTGTTGTATCTGTTTCATTTTTTAATGGAGTAATATCTACCTTTGGTTCTCTATTATATGTTTTTGTTTTTGTTCCGCTTTGTACTTCAGCAATGAATTTTCTTAATGATAAATCAAAATATTGTCCTAGTAGTGTTAAATCTTCAAAATCATCATCATCTTGTTGACTTGTATTACCATAATCATTAATTCTAACATTATCTGGTTGTGAATCTCTATCTATTACTGTTGTATTTCCATCTTTATCTTTATGAGCTGTAATTTCTGCAATATTTTTTAGTGTTTTGTTTTCTGTTCCAGCTGTTGCAATTACCTCACACTCTATTTCTAAATCTTTATAATTTAGTGTTGTTCCATCAAAGGCATTTATTAATTTGTCTGATAAATAACTTGTTTTTATTGTTTTTCCATCACCTGATGGGTTAGTCCAGCCATATGCACTGTTTGTTGTGCTTTCACTAGCTGGTATAAATTTTAATCCTTCTGGTAAATAATCTGTAACTTCTGTTGCATATCCATCTATATTTCCCTCATTGTACACCCTAATTTTGTAAATTACTTTATCTCCAGTCTTTACAGTTAATGCGTTCTTTGGATGAACCTTTTCTGCAGTTGTAATTGTTCCATTTTTTAGGGCTCCCAATGTAGTATTAGAAATTACTGGTTCTCTACTTTCTATTGGTGCTGTTCCATTTATTGATATAATAAATTTTCTTAAAGCTAAGTCAAAGTTAGGTGTTTCATTAAAATTTATAGTTATAGATGAATCAATATCATGAGGTACTTTTTCTATCTGTACAACAGGTTGGTCAACTGAACCTGGATTTTCTACTGACCAATATGTTGCTTCTGCAGATGAATATGAACCTGATATTCTAACTTTTAATCCTGCTATATTACTATTAGCTGGTATTGAAATATAAAAGTTTTCTCCTATTAATTCCTTAGGTGTTATAATATTTGTAATTTGAGTTTTATTTTTATCTAATAAAATTACGTCTGTTATAGAATTTCCATCCTTATCAGTAATTTCCATATCTAATGAATACCCAATATCTCTTAGTTGGCTTAGTTTATATGGTCCAACTATATATCTTCCATTTACTTTTTCACTAGCTACATCTTGAGTATTTACAAATTCAACTGGTACTGTGTCTGCTGAAGCACTTGAAATATTATATGTAAAATCTGATTTTTGTGGAGTTTTTACTAAGTAATCAAATAGTGCTTTACAAGCAACTTGTCTGTCCCAGCCATCTGAAGAATCACTTAATGGTCTATAATTTCCATCTGTGTTTTTAACTGTGTTAATATAAAATTCAAATGTATCTACATGGTATCCATCACCATTTTGGTTAGTATAATACCATACTGCTAATTGTTGTGTTGCATCTATGTCATCATCTGTTAATTGGCTTAATTCATAGTCTGTAGTAACATCTGGATTTCCTACTTCTAATGCATAAGCTAATGCAGCATTTAATAGATTTTCTCTATCTTTTGCTGCAGCTTGTTTTACACTTGTAGAGTCTGTTTGTTTTGGAGCTACATAGCAATTATCCAAAATCCATAATAATGCTTTATATTCTTTACTATTTACATTAGGTAAATTATTTTTATAAATTGTTGGAATATTATTTGGGTCTTTTAAATTAAAATATGCTGTGTAATGAGTTTGTTGTGGTGCTGCTGACATATAATCACTTGATCCAAATCCTGGTCCACCTTTTAAGCAATATATAGTGTCATCCATATTTCCACCAGTTTCGTATATTTTCCATACATTTTTTCTTGTACTTCCCAACTGATAGCCATAGCCAGAATTTCTTAACATTGTTATATTAAGATATTTGCTTCCTATTGTTGCTTTTACTGTTGTAAATGAAGCCATTAAAACAATTGTTAATAATAAAAGTGCTACAAATACTATTCCTTTTCTTAATTTCATTATAATTACCTTCCTTTTTTATATTTATACTTAATTATATTTTAATAGTGAATTTTAAGTATGTCAATAGCAGTATTTTCCTATGTTTCAAGTGATTTTTTATTGACATTTTTATCACTTACGGATAGGGCATTTCTGTATGTGTGTTTTTTCTTTTGCCCCTATATTACAATTATATTACATTTTTGCAACATTTTCAAGTTTTTTACAGATTTTATGCCTGTCTTGTATGATTTCCGTAAGGATTTCTTATTTTTTTATTTTTTCCTACAAAAAAACAATGAAACTTAATAAAATTTCATTGTTTTTTTATTTTGTGGAGGCGCCTATCGGAATCGAACCGATGATCAGAGTTTTGCAGACTCGTGCCTTACCGCTTGGCTAAGGCGCCATAAATATTAAATTATAGTTACGAATAGGTTTACTTACCAGCGACTCGCTAGCGCTCCCTGCATACTGATGTTGTAACTCACTAGCGTTCGAACAACCTCAGCAGCTTGGCTAAGGCGCCATAAATATTAAATTTTTCTTATACAATAAAAAAATGGAGCGGGAAACGGGGCTCAAACCCGCGACCTCTGCCTTGGCAAGGCAGCGCTCTATCAACTGAGCTATTCCCGCATATGCTTTTTTCAAAGCATATTTATAATAGCAAATTTTTATAAAAAAGTCAAGGTAGTATTAATAAAAAATCTATAAAATAATCAAAAATTTTCTTTTTTGGTATTGATTTTGTATTATATATGTTTAATGTACCTATTATTTTATCACCTATTTGTACTTTTGCACTTCCTATAACTTGATTTTCTTCAACTGGTGCTTCTAAATAATATAAAGAATTTATTTCTATTTTCACATTGTCTATATCTTCTTTTTTTACTGCAATTTTATTATACTTTAGGTTTTCGATTTCTAAGTCCATATAATTTTCTTTTGCTTTATTTATATATATGCGGTTTTTGTTTAAATATTTCCAATTTTCAAATTGTTCTTTAATATTTTTTTGAATATCTATTACTTGATAATTTTTATATGCATATTCTATTAGTTTTATGCTATCTGATGTTCTAATTTTTTTAGTATCTGCTCCTAATACCACTGTAATAATATCTAAATTATCTCTTTTACATGCTGTTACTAAACATCTACCAGCACCATTGGTAAAACCTGTTTTAACTCCATAAACACCACTTAAATTTCCAAGTAATTCATTTGTATTACCTATTAAATTACTTCTAGCATTTATTGTAATATTATAACTTTTAGAACTTACAATTTCTCTAAATTTAGGTATATTTAGTGCATAATCTGCCATATATGCAAGTTCATATGCAGTAGTATAATGTTTTTCTTGATCTAATCCATGTGGAGTTACAAAATGGCTATTTACTAAACCCATTTCGTTTGCTTTTTTATTCATAAGTTCCGCAAATTGTTCTATTCCTCCGCCCACATGTTCAGCAAGAGCTACAGCCGCATCATTTCCTGATTTTAGCATTAACCCATAGAGCAAATCATGTACTGTAATTTTATCATTTACTTTTAAGCCTAGCCTTGATCCTCCTGTACCAGCAGCTTTTTTGCTTATCGTTACAATATCACTTAAATTAGCATTTTCTAAAACTACTATTGAGGTCATTATTTTAGTTGTACTCGCCATTGGCACTTGTTTTAAACCATTTTTTTCATATAGTATTGTCTTTGAATTTCTATCAAATATTAATCCTACCCTTGCATTTAGTTTTAAATCATCCGTTGTTTTTGCTACGGTTTCTACTGTTTCCTTTTTGATTTCATTTATATTTATAACTTCATTGTCATCTATATTAGCATAACAAGTATTTATTGACAATGTTGCAATTATTACAGTTAAATATGCTATCTTTTTTAATGCCCTTATCTTATTGTAACTTTTTTCTCCGTTCCTTTAAATCATAGCTTTTATCTATTAATTTCATATATAAAAAATCACCTTTTACATTATATTTATAAAGGTGATTTTTATGAATAATTTTTACCTTTTTCTTCTTGCCTCTGCATCTCCCCATGGTGTTCTTTCTTCTTCATTTTCTTGTTCTTTTTCTTTTTTGCTTTCTCTTATATTATCATTTACCTTTTCTTTAGCTTGTTTTTCTGTTAATGCTTCTTCTCCAATCATATAATTAAAAATAGTTACAGCTTCTCTTTTTTGGTACCCTTCTTTTATAAATTTTTCTATTATTTCATCTGAGTGTTGCATTAGGTACATTTGATCATATTGTATATCACTTTGTGATTTATTACTTTCTTCTATAGAACTATACGTTTGTGTTTCTTTGTCTGGTTCTGCAGCTCCTGTCCTTATAGATGTTAATTCATTTACTTTATAACTATTATACTCTCTTCCTCTAACTTCCACATCATGCGCTAACCATTTACCATTTTTTCCTTGTCTTGCTTCCTCTATGTCTAAATATCCATATGTATCAAATTTTACGTTTATTCTAATATCTCTTACATCTTCATCTCTTCCAGTAAGATTTTGAGTTTTCATTACCTGCTGTGGAACTTCTCTTTGCATTGGTTCACCGTCTTTTCCCATTGATATAGTTTCCTGCCTTATTGATGTATTAGATGGTTGTATATACTTTGATGGTTGTAAATTTCCATTTTCATCAACATATTCTGCTCTTACAACACCATCTTTATCTCGACTAAAAATTAATCCTCTTTCTAATTCAGGGTGGTCTTTATATAAATTACTATTATCTCTAACTACTAAGACATTATTTACTGGAATTCCTTTTTGAATTGCAATTGCTTGTTCCTGTTCTTCTTTTGGTTGCTCTTTTTCCTCTTCCTTTTCTGTTTTTTTATCATCACTATATTGTTGTTCTAATTCTTTATGCTCTAGCAAGACATCATGTTCCTTTAGCTCTTCTGGCAATTTGAATGTAATATCATCTAGTTTTAACAATTCAAAATGTTGTTGATATTCTTGTTTTAGTTTTTCTATATACTCAGGAGTAAATTGAATTTTTCCTTTTTCATTTACAGTAGCTATTAATTCACCATTTTTATTGTATATTTCAAAAAATTCCACTCTCTTTTTTTCATTGACTTTTTCTAATTTGATTATAAATAAATCGTTTTCCATAAAATTTGCATTATCAAATTCAAATTCTTTATAATATGTGATATTCAAAATTTCAGTGTCTTTTTCTTCTCTTTCAGCTGCTTGTGTATAAATCTTTGATATTGATTGTTTTATTTCTTCTGGTTTCATATTATCCTCCTCAGTTTGAAATTTATATTATTATATCACATAATAGAAATTTAAACTATACTAAATTCTATGCAACAAAAAACTTGTGAAAAATAAATTTTCACAAGTTTTTATACTATACTTCAAATGACATTACAAAATCTGTACCTTCTTTCAATTGCATTACAAATGTCTTTTTAATTGTATTGTTATTTTTTCCTGAGCTATCTTTAATTGTTATGTCGTACATGTATGTGTTTCCTTGTACCTTACCATTGCTTGAGCTTACAGAATTCAATTCAAATGTGTTAGCTTTCATATACTTTTCAAAGTCAGTTAGTGTTTTGAAGTTGTTAGCTTTAAAAGTTTGGTCTAATTTATTATATACATAACCATAATCTTTATTGTTTATCGCTTCAAAGCATTTTTGAATATTTAGTAATACTTTTTCTTCATCTTTTGATGATGCATACCTTTCAGTAAACTCTGGTAAATCTACTGTATAAGTATCTAAAATTACATTATATTGCATTACTGATTTTTCTCTGAATATATAGTAGTTATTATTTTGGTCTATACATATATATTGTGTATAATCTGTTGTTTTTGTTTTTTGATATTTACTTAATTTCATAGTTGCAAATTTATATAAATTATTTTTTATATAATTTTCAAATTCTTGCTGTGATTTAAACTTTTTAGATGAATATTCTGAGTTTAATAATTTATATGCTCTTGATTTATTATATAGTAAATTTTTTGCATAGTTATTAAATGCTTCAGTTATATATGCTTCATCATTAATTACTTTATATTGATATGTGTTGTCTATATCATTTTTTATATTTTCTCCTACTGAAATTTGTATATTATCACCTATCTTTATATTAGAATATTTTGCCTTTATATAATCTTGTAAATACACCTTAAATGTTTTATTTTGCATATCTGTTTTAACAATCATTGAAAATTGTTGACTTTCAGCTGTGTTAGTATCTAATAGAGTTCCATAAGCAAAATATACATATATATTTTCAGTTTGTTCGCTAACATACATACTATCTATTTCTACGTTTACTTGATTTACTTTTTTCAATTTATTTAGTAAATTTTCTTTTGTAATATTAGCATATTCTATATATTCTTCATCTAACATGTTATATATTGCAGTAACATTATTGCTCTGTTCTCTTTTTATGCTTTCAAGTGCTTCTCCTTCTAGCATCAAGTTACTATTTGTAGTATTAAATATATTAGCATAAATATTGTAGAATTTTTCAATACATGTTTTTACAGTATAAAAATTGTTTCTTATTGTTACTGTTTGTAATTCCTTTGTAAGATTATATGTTTCCCCATCTGATGAAATTTCATTTGGCACAGAACCTGAATTATTATTTATATTTATTACAAGTAATATAGTTGTAATTAATATTGCAATTACAATGCAAACAATAATTATTAACATTTTTATATTTTTCATAATTTTTGGTTGTATAATGAATTTATATCCTTATACAAAACTCCTTTCTATTTTATTGTGGAGCTCTTAGTCCATATAGACATTTATATATATTAGTTTTACTATTTGGTGATGCACTTCTAATTGCATTTCCACTTCCAGCATTGTATACTTGATTATCTCCTGCATAAATTTCTACGTGTCCATCACATACAATAATATCTCCTGCTGCTAATTCTGACCTTGATACCCTTGTAAATCCTTTTTGATTTTCTAAAACATTAGACAATGCTGTAGCTCCATTATAGCATTCGGTTTTTCCTAAATATCCTGCCTCTTGTAACACCCATGAAACAAAAGTTGCACAACATGTTTTTCTTGTTTGAACACTTGTTTTTGAACTTTCAAAAGTATTTGATAAGTAACATTGACTTCTATTTTGACATTCTTCTCCACTATTACTAAAATATACACAATAATGATAATTGTTCTGCTCCATATATTGGTGTATCGTTTGTGCCCATTCCACTATAGCACCACCTTCTGCTACAAAACTTCCTGTTGCAATATTATATCCTGTTTTGAATAATATCCATTCTGCCTTTCTTCTTTTGACTAAACCTGCCAAAGTGTTTCCTTTATTATCTTTTATCGGTGTGCTCATATACTTTTGATATAGAGAGTGTTCATACATAGTATTATTTTCTGTTACGCCATATTCATCATCACTTTCATTCCAATAACTATTATATGCATCTCTAAAACCACTAATATTCCCACAATTATAATATCTGCTAACTAACGCTATAATTTGGTATGATTTTAAGTCCATTCCACTTGTAGTGGCTTCTACTGAAGATTTCATTGCATTTATTATTTCTTCTTCTATACTATCTATTATCTCTTTGTCTAGCTTGTCCCCCTCTTTAATTGTAGATGGATCTATTCCTCTTGCTATAAATCTTGCTTTTTGTGCCTCTATGTTAACGCCATATCCTACTGTTCTATTTCCACCACTATCTTTATATACAACATATTGTCCATTTTCTTCTTTAGTTCCTTCAAAATATCTTATAAAAGACTTTAATGATCCTATTCCTGATACAGAGTTAAAATCTTTAGCATCAAATATACTAAAATCAAGTGAACTAACCCCATAATCCTTTTTTGCATATTTTCCTAAAGTGTATCTCATTACTTGTTCTAAGTTTTGTAAGCCTGGTTCTTTTTGCATTAAGCTAAATAACCATTCTGCTCCGCTTATCATATTTCTTTGTCCTGCTGCTTCTTCTCTTTTTGTATTTGGTATTTTATACTTCTTGTCTAATAACTTAATAAAGTCATCTGTTTTATCAATTACATCTCCTCTTACATCTTCTTCATATGTTACTCCATTGCTTTTTTGCGTAACTTCTTTTTTTCTGTCTGTTATCCACTCTACAGTGCTTCCTTCTTCTGGATCTGGTGGTTCTGGGTCATCTTGTAAAGATTCGTCATTGCTTGAATCAAGTGTATACGAGTTACTATATGGAGTAATTTCCTTTTTCTTATATGTTATACTTTGCTCACAAAACCAAGTTTTAACATATGTAACTTTCAATGTAGGAATTACTGTTGTTACTATTGTTGTTGTATTTTCCTCCTCATTATTTGACTCATTTATTGGCTCAACAACATCTTCTGTTATTGGAATTCCATCAATATCATATTCTCCAGTTGGAACATTATGTATAATTCTGCTTCCCTTTATATGTGTTGTATAAGTATAATTCTCTTCCTCTTCACTTATAGTTTTTGTATCAAATATTGTTAAATCTATTTTACTGCCCTTTATTAAATCTGTAACTTCTGATACAAATTCTGGGTTTTGTGATACCATGGTTAAATATATAAGAAAATTCATAGGAGTTGTATATTGAGATATTACATTTTTATATTCTATTTCTCTTAGTGTAACTGATGTAGTTGTATTATTATTTACAGTAGTTATAGTCCATTCAGGTATTATTAGTTTATTATTATCTTCTGTAACTGAAAAATATTCTCTTATTTTATTTGTATCTCCACTGTTAGCATATTCTAACATTTTATTATATTCCATATATTTTAGTTGTATAAATTCTTCACTTTTTTCTACATCAATTTCAGACTTTATATCATCATTTTTAGCTCTATATAAGCACACGGCACCATATGTTTTACCAGAATTTACTACATTTTCCATAAACCAGTTTGGATTTGTATTTAAGGTTTCTGTAACAGCTTGTGCTTCATAGAATTTTTTTATATATTTTTTTAATGCTGCCTTGTATTCTTCACTTTCTTTGTCAGGATTTTCTATATCACCTAGCAATTTTAAATCTGCTAAATCTATTCCAGTACTTTCAATTGTTTCTATAATATTTTCAATTGCCTCGTCTGTTATTGTTATTGTTCCTTGACTTGCCCAGTCTACATTAGCAAATGTTTTTACTTTAGAAAGTGCTTCTTGAAGTTTATCAGATATTGTATTGTAAATACTATAAAGAGATGAAGCTAGTGCTACAATAATAATTATTGGTATTAATATTGCTAGTAATATAGTCTTTCTAACGCTTTTATTGCCTAAAAGTTTTATTCCATCTTTTACTGCACCTATATAATTACCTGATACTGCATTTTGAGCTAGATTAGTACTATCCTTTATGGCATCCTTTGTATCTTGAATATTATCATTTGCTTGCTTCATTAAGTTTTGCTCGTCATTATTTGGCTCTTCATCCATTTTATCACCTCTTTGCTAGATGTTTATTAATATCTTTATATTGCTTTCTTGATTTAAAGTTATATTACCAAATTGCATTTTTTCTATTTTTCTATATGTTTCATAAACTTTATTAAACTTTACATTAATGCTTATTTGTTTACCTGCTCCCAATGATAATAAATGAATTGGAATTTCATTTATTAGAGATGGATATTCCACACCATTTTTGTCTACTAAGCATATATCTTTACTATTTTGTCCATTACTTAATTTTATTGTATTTTGTGTACCATTTTTTATTGTTACATTATATATTTCATAGCTTCTATATACTTTTTTGTTGTTTACTGTAATTTGTATGTTATTTGAATTCTGGCTCTTATTAATATTTGATTTTTTTATAAAACTGCCTACATTTATCTTAACTTCACCATTTTGATTTACTATTGTTATATAATCTTCAAAATTATTAGTTGTAGTTTTTCCTCCTGTTGACAATAAATTATCTTCATAATATGTTATTTTATATGTATATAAGTTAGATTCACTGGATAAAAAGTCTAGGTTATATACTTTTTTAGTTTTAAAAATTTTACTATGATAATTATTTGCAAATGAATTTATGTTATTTTCAAACTCTTCCTTGCAATTATCACTTAATAACTCATATGCCTTTTGAATATTGCTATTATTGCAATATTCAACAAAATTTTTGATTATATTAGCATTTTGCTCAGTTGTACTCTTTGATACCTCTTGTCCAGTTATTGTTGATTGATTTGATTTTGTTACATCTTGAACTTTAGATGTATTTTCATTCATTTGATTACTATTTGTTGTGTTTTTTAACAAACTATTTACTATTTGTATTAATATAATAATAAAAGCTATAATTGCAATTATTATTACTATTTGCTTTCTATTTTGGTTCCAGTATCTAATAATTTTATTCATTACAATCATAGCCTCCATTTTATTATTTAATTATTATGGTTTTTTATAGTATTGTTTTATATAGCTCATCATTTGATTTGCATTAGCTTTAACTTCTGAGCTACTTAATTCAGGATTTGTTTTACTAATTCCTTTTTCAAATTCTTCAATTTTACCTTTTACATAATTTGAATTTGATAATTTTCCTGGTTCAATCTCTTTTGCAATCTTTCCTATAGTTTCAGACATTACTCTTGCTCTGTCCTCTGCTTCTTCCTCTGGTAATTTTCCTTGTAATTCCTTTCTCATTTTGTCCTCTAACTTCATTACTTTTTTAATATCACCTTTATCTGTAAATCCATCATTATAGTGTCCAATTGCTCTATCTTCTAATTTGTTTAATTCTTTGCCTGTATACTTGTTTCCATTTTTGTCTAAGAAAGTTTCTTGTGCCCAATCTCTAAGCTCTCCTGATTGGCGTAGTTCATTAGTTTGTCTTGCTATTTCTGAAGCATTTGCTGAGCCATATCTACCTGTTCCAATTTCTGAACTTATAGATTGTGCTAAATCAGAATTTGCAATTCTTCTGCCCATTCCTGGTGCTATTGAATAGCCTAATGCTCCACCTGCTGCTCCATATTTTAGTACATCTTCTAAGTCATCTCCTGCTATTCCCACTCCAACTCCAATTGCTCCAACAGCTCCTGCCACTGCTACTTTTCCAGCAAATTTAGCTGCTTTCTTCGCAGCACTCACTGCTGTTCCTTTCCATCTTCCATTAGCAAATTTTCTACTTGCAAAATTTTTAATGCTTCTTCCTGCTCCTCTTCCTATAGGAGTTACAAGTAGATTTTTTGGCATTCTCATACTATTTCTTGTACTTTCTGTTGTTTCTTGTTCTGGGTTATTTGGCGTATTATTACTTATACCCTCTGCACTTGAAAAATCATCCGAATAATTTTGTGGATTTAAATACATATCATTATTATCCCAGTTATCAGGATCTTGTGTTTGAGTATTATCTACCTCTGGTGGTAAAAATGCTCTATTGCTGTAATCATCTCCTGTATCTTGCGTATTACTATTATCTGACGTGCTTTCACCTCTAGTTCCAAGATTTCTATGATTACTATTGTCTAATGCACTCTCACCTATAGCTCCAAGATTTCTATGATTACCATGGGCAAATGCATCATATCCATCTGGTGCATTTTTGTCTTCAACTGCATTTCCTCCTTTAGTCCTTACACTATTGTTTCCACCTGAGCCACTTTTTCCTCCGCCTCTTTTATCAGCAATAAATCCAACTCCTTTTTTTACCATATTCCATGCAGCTGCTCCTCCAAACATTGCTCCTGCTTGGCTTAATACTCCTGGTGTTGATGCTTTATCAAATCCAAAGAATTTACGTAGCATTTTTTCTGCTGGTCCTATAAAAGCTATTACCATAATGGCATAGAGTGGGTTTTTAACTCCAATATTCATTGCTGATCCAACTAAAACTGTATATACAATTAGGTGAAATGGTTGTAATAGTGCTGTGAATATATACTCCTTTAGCCAAGCATTAAAAGCCTGTGCTTTTCCATCATTCATTTTATCTATTGGATATGTCATCGCAACTAGTGGTGCAATAATTGTCAAAAACGCCATAGTTACAGACCTTTTTAAATATATCCAACTAAATTTACAAGTATATACAAGTAGTGCTATATAAAATATAGTATAAATTAATTTTGGAGTAAAATCCTTGTACTGAACTTGTAATCTTATAAGTCCCATTAAATCTGTATTATATTGTATATTACTGCCTGTTATCCATACTGGTATAGAAGTAGCTGTATCTCCTATTGTATCATTTAATATATCTATTATTGATAATATAAAAGTCATAATATAATGCATAAAAAATATTAAACACATTGCTACAAGCCAATCCATTAATCTTTGCTTATATTTTGCTCTGTCATCCACAGAACTACTTATAACAATTCTAATTCCAGTATAAACTAATACTGATAATAATATAACAATGGCCAAGTTTCTTAAAGCAACATACCATGATGAAATAACATCATTTAGTTGTCTTGTAATCGAAATATTATTTTGTTTGTCATTTCCCCAGTCCTTTGGTTGTATAAAATTTATATCAAATGCAGGTACTTTTCCAGCAAATATTTTATCAACAGAATATTGAACTGTTGGGATTATATAGTTCTTTACAAATGTAAGATCTGCTACTAAGGCTACTCCACCTACAATTGGAGAAACTAAAAATGTTGCAGCATCATATAGACTTATTTGGTCAAAATTTTCTTCATCTATTACAGCAACTCCATTCTCTTTAGCTTCCTCCTCGCTCCAACTAGTATTTCCTGTGTAAGCCATATCAGGATATTTATCTCTATTGTTAACAAAAAAGCCTGCTTTCAATATTATACTAGTCAAACCACTATCTACGTTGTATTCACCATTATATAAAAAATTTTGGAGTATTGCTAATATTGAATCTCCTACCGTAGTTACTAAATCTGTGATAGGATCAAATAGTATTCCACCTATACCAGCTCGTGAATACGTTGG
Organism: uncultured Clostridia bacterium; assembly: GCA_934122125.1. Taxonomy (GTDB): domain Bacteria; phylum Bacillota; class Clostridia; order TANB77; family CAG-508; genus CAG-273. Next base: position 20,273 of record CAKOVW010000011.1, read on the forward strand.
AAATATAAAATTGCACAATGTTACTATTATTATTGTTAATATTATCTTTTGAGTTATTCCTTGTTTAGTAAATATTTTCATATTTTCCCCCTAATAAATTTCTTGTCTTCTCTTTTGGCTCTTCATCTGTGCTAATTTATTTAAGTTCGTTTCAACGAATTCAAATTCTTTTGCTGTAGGTTGTATTTGAATAATTGCACTGTCTGCACCTACTTTTAGTAAACCTTCTCCTTTAAAGCAAGTAATTAAGAAGTTTGCTTCTCCCTCACTTAATTTAAATACTTCTTTTAAGTATTGTATTTCTGATTTATCTTGTGCTAAAAATAGCTTTGTATCTGAAGATGTTAATACTGCTTGTGCCTCTGGTTTCTCATAGAAGTCTTGAAATCTTTGTGAAATAATTGCCAAGGATACGTTTCTTTTTCTGGCACGTCTAGCCATTGTGTTTAAGAAGTCTACAGCTTCTGGGTATGGTAAAAGCATCCAAGCCTCATCAACTAAAACCCTCTTCTTTGCTGCTTTTGTTCTATCTTCACTATTTTTCTTAACATATTTTTCCCAAATCCATGCTAGCAAAATTTGTTGTGCTAGTGGTCTTGCAAATCTCTCTTCTAGTTGTGATATATCTAAGTTGATGAATAATGTACCATCTAATAAATCAAAAGTAGATTGTCCATCAAAATATGCCATTTGTCCGTCATATTCTCTTATGTATTGTTTCATAACTTTTAATAAGTAGCTATAATGGAAGTTATAGTCTTGGTTTGTATTTTCAGCTGCTTTATTTTGTATTCTTTTATACCAAGATCCTATTGTTGGCATTTGTTTTCTTTCTCTTCCAAGCATATTTCCATCTAATCCATTTGTTGCTTCATATAAACTGTTTGGATCTGAAGTAATTCCATGTGCAGCATATTCTTCTGCAACTGCTTCTGCTATAATTTGTTTTGTAAGCTCATTTACTTCTTGACTTCTTGTACTACCTCTTGCCATTGTTAATAGTGCTTGTGTAACATCTTCAACTTTATTTTCAACATTAAGTACTAATCTATCTCTTCCTGTAATTTCATCTTTTATAACTTCTGTTTCAATATCAAATATATTTATAACTGTTTTTGAAGTTGGTGAAAGTACTACGTTTATTCCTCCTAGACTTTCTGCAACTATACTATACTCACCTTCAGCATCTAGAGCTAAACTTTGTATTCCCATTAAAACTGCTGAACGAGAAATTAAAGTTTTCATTGTAACTGATTTACCAGCACCAGATTTAGCAAATATAACCATATTATAGTTTGTTAATGAATTATGGAAGTTATCAAACAAAATTGGTACTCCAGTTTGTTTGTTAATTCCTAATGGTATTCCTGAAGGATGTCCAACTTCTGATGTTGTAAATGGGAATACAGTTCCCATAGATCTACGGTCAAAAGTGTGCACTTTTTTTATTTTATCATTCATTAATGGAAGATTTGATTGAAATGCATCTTCTTGCATTGCCCATGCACTTTTTATATTTACCAATGACTTAGACATTTCTGTAGCTAATAATTTTGTATACTTGTCCAAATCTTCTAAGCTATATGCAAATAATGTTGCCACAATTGATGCTTCATAAAGTTTATTATATCCTGCTGCTATTTCATCTCTTAATTGTTCTGCTTCAAACCTTTTTTGGCTTAATGTACTTTCTCTATTGATATTACCTCTATCTGCTGCTACTATTCTTTCAGTTTCTAGTTCATTTATAACTCTATTTAGTTCATTTTGTGATCTAGATTCTTGAACTGGATTTATATATATCGATGTATTTATATCCCCAAATAGGTACATATCTCTAAATAGTTCTGGAAAAGTACACATTCTTGGCAAACTTGATACAAAAAAACTTCTTGCATATCTAGTAACATTTGATATTATTTCTAGATGATCTATATTACTTGTATCAACTCCAGATGGAGCAATTAATTCTTTTATTGTTTTCTTTTTAAGAATTTTAAACTCTTCTGGCTTTGTATAGTCATTATGCTGATTTTGTATCATTTCTTCTTTTTGTTTGTTTTTCTTGCTCATCTTTTGTACCTCCCTCTACAGTATTTTCTGTATTTTGTTTCTTAGGTCTTCCTCTTCTTTTTGCTGTATCTTTATTTACTTTGTTTATTGCATTTTCTGCAACATCTTCTCCTACAATATGTGCATTTTGAGCAATAATCATTTTAGCCATTTGGTCTATCAACTCTTCCATTGATTCTTGCTTTTTATCTAGAGCTTGCTCTTTTTCTGATTTTGCTTCTATTACTTTTTGGTTTGCTTTTTCAAATGCTTCTTTTTCAATTTGCTCATTTAGAGCTTTCATTTTCTTATCAATAACATCTGGTGCTGTAGAATATAATTCATCATATCCAGCTTCTATTGCTTTATCTACTCCATAAATTTCAGCATCATCACGGTTATATGCTACATATAGTAAATCTACTAGTTCATTTGAATTAAGTACTTTTCCATTTACTCCACAAACCCCTAATGTTCTAATAATTGATTGTGCTCTTGTATATAGTTCAGAGAAAGCCAAATTTGTAATTTCTTGTTTATCAAAGTTGTTCTCTCCTAGCTCTTCTGGATAATATGGAATAACTATGTAATATTTTTGATTTAATACATTTTTGTTTAAGCTCATTTTTTCAGTTGTATAAATTATATCTTTTCCATATTCATACAAGTTTGTAGCTTTAGTTAATTCAAAAAATGCTGCTTTAAGTTCTTCTTCTGTATAAGTACCTGAATTTACCATTTGTTCATACTTCATTTTTTCTTTTTCAAGCTCTTCTTCTATTTCTTGTACTTTTTTACGATATGTTTGTATACTATTTTCTAGGTTTATTGTTCTTGTTTGTGTATATATTTGTACTGGATGTCTTAATGTATTTAAAAATTGTATAAACCCTTCTTCTACTGCATTTTTTTCAACTTCTGACATTAAATCATAGTTAACACCTTGGCATTCTACAACCATAACATATTTTGTTCCATCTTTTGTTATAATCATGTTATCTTCGATTTTATCAAATTCCATAAAATCAAATACTGATTCTACTGTATATGATTTAGGTGTTTTAGCCTTTTGGTTTTTTATATTGCTTGAAATCATATCCTTATTATCTTCTTTTTTGTTTTTTGATTTAAAATATAATATACAAAGAATTCCTAATAAAAGAAACATTACTAGTAGAACTACTACTAAAATTATTGTTATTGTATTAATTGTAACAGCCATTGTTATTTTTCCTCCTTGTATACATATATTTTTTTACCTTTTGTTTTAAATTTTATTGCCCTTTTTATAACGTCATCAATGTTTTCTCCGCCTGTTTTTTTGCTAAATTCAAATTTTGCTATTTCTGGAACTTTTAATGTTCCTATTGCAAAACCAATTAGAGCAAACATTGCCACTATAATAATTCCTACTATCGTCATATTCAATAAACTAAATATAAAGTAAAATATCAATCCAATTGCTGCTGCAACTACTGTATATATTAAACTCTTGGTAGAAAATATAAATAAAATTCTATTTTCACCTTTTACATTTCTGGGTAAGTTATATGTGCCCATTATGTTTCCTCCTTTGTTTATTCATATATCTATTTTTACTCAATATATATTATATCAAATATTATCGAAAAATGTAACTATAAAATAAAAAAAAGTGCATTTTTATGCACTTTTTAATATTTTTGTAATATTATTGTAATGTTTCTGTAATATTATTTTGTAATTCCTTGTGCTAAACCTACAACAACTTTTGTAATTGCAGATGCACCAAAGATTAGAATTGCTCCAACTAAGTAAGGAATCATTGTTTTTTTGTATTCTGCTTTTTCTGAAGCACTACCCATCATATATTTAATACCTAGTATTAATAGTACAATAACAGCTACTACTACACCAACTGTTGTAATAATACCAATTAATTGGTTACCAATGTTTACTACATCACCTTGTGCACCACTTGTTGTTCCTGTTAATCCTCCTGCTATATTTGCAGCATCAATTCCAGTTCCTGTACTTCTAGCACTAACAACTGTGCTTAATGTCATTGAAACCATTGCAACTAATAGTAAAATGCTTACTAATTTTGCTGTTTTCTTCATAGTTTATCCTCCTTTTTATTTTTGTATTTTTTATTATAAATGTTTCAGCTTATGAAACAATTTTAAAATCAAAATTATCTTAGAATTGTTATTACTAACTTCCAAATTCCAAAAGCTCCAAATATAACTACACATCCAATTACAAATGGAATTAAAGAATCTTTTACTTTTGCTTTTTGTTCTACACTTCCTGTTATAAATTGTATTCCTAATATTGCCCCAATTATAACTGCTATAACAGTTCCAAGTACCAATAAAATATTATAAATTGTGTCTGATAGATTTTTTATTGAATCACTTGCTATTGGTGTTTGCTTGCTACCTGACTCTATGAAGTTTTGTCCACCAGTTATTATATCTCCTAAATTATTGGCTTGTACTACATTATTAGAACAAAATAGTAGTAAAATTATTATTAAAATTAAAAACATCTTTTTTATCATATTTTTATTTCCTTTTTTATTATACTACAAACACCTACGTTTTGTAAATACTTAAAGCATTTAATGTTTTTATTTAGCATTTTAAGTATACCTTAAAGTAGTAAATCTGTTTGAGTGTTAAATGTGCCTTCCGACATATTTGCAATTAGTGCAACTATTAAAGAACTTGATAATAAAAGAACTATGCCTATAATATATGGTATCATTGATTTTTTGTATTCTGCCTTTTCTGATACACTTCCCACCATATACTTAATACCTAATATTATCGAGGTAAGTACTGATATAACTATACCAATTGTAGATATTGTTCCTAATATTTTTCCAGCTTTTTCTGTTACAACCTTTGTATCGTCAGACGTAATTTCATTTGGTTTAAAATAGCCAGGATGTTCTATAGGGTCAACCGCTTTAACTATTGTCGGCATAAGTATCATTAAAATAAAAAATATTATTGTTATAATTAATAATTTATTATTTCTTATCATATTTTTCTCCTGTAAGCATACAATTTTATATATTATAACCGATTTTTGTATATTTTTCAAGTACTAATATAGCATATATTTCTATTTTTTGTATTATTTTAATATAAATGTAATGAAAACGTAATGTTTTTGTAATATTGGTTTACTAACTAAATCAAGGGACACTCTTATAAAAAAGAGGTGCCCCTTGATTTAATTTTATATTATTAAACAAATAAATAATTAATTTTTTACCAATTCCATTTTTCTAGTATTTCTTTTTGGTGATTTAATTTCCATACTATAATATTTAGCAATTAATTCATCTAGTTCAACACTAATTTGATAAGTAATGCTATAGTCTTCTCCACTAAGAATACTATTGTTTAATTTCTCTCTTAATTTACAAATTTCATCATTTAACATAAAAATCGCTCTCCTTTTTATATTTTTCTCTTATGTGCACTTTTAAAATACCATATTTTTACAAATTAGTCAACTATTTTTGTTCATTTTGTGGTATTTTGCCAATTTTTCGTTCGACATTTTCCTACATTATTTTACAATATATCTCTTCGTACTTTCTAATGTATTAGATTATGCTTTTTTTCATCAATTTTGTATATTTTCTTTAATTAAAATCGACAAAAAACAACTTTTAAAAATAGAAATTCCCTCTATATTTTAGAGAGAATTTCTTGTATTATTTATTAGGTTCAATTATTGATAGTACTTTATTTTCATTTTTAAACATTTCATTTAAAACATTTTGTGTATATTCCTTTGTTACTGTTTCAAATTCTTCTATATAATCAAAACTTTGAACATTTTTCATTGTATCTGCTAAAAACATTCTAGCAATATTAGCAACACTATTATATTCTATAACATAATCTCCATAAAGTTTTCTTCTTGCTCTTTCAAACTCATCATTTTCTAATCCTTTTTCTTTTAATTCTTCTATTCTTTGTATTATTTTTTCTACAACTTTTTTAGGTTCTTTTGATGCTCCTGATATTAAAGTATGTGCATATTGTCCACTAAATTCATAATCAAAATCTGGTTGTGCAAGTAATAGTCCACTTTCATATAGTTCTTTGTATAATTTTGAGCTTTTTCCTATAATTATATTTAATAATATTTCAATAGCTATATGTTTTTTTATGGCTGCTTCTTGATTGTTTTCAATATCTTTATATCCCATCATAAAAATAGGAGTGCTTACTTCCATTTGAGCTGTTTTTTCCGGCATATTTATTTTATTTTCTTTTGCAGTATATATTCTTCTTATATCTGCTTGGTTTTCCTTTGGTAATAAACGTTTCTTTATTTCTTCTAGCAGTTTTTCTGGTTCAAAATCTCCACATACTACCATTGTCATGTTTGATGGATGATAAAATGTATTGTAACATTTATATAGCACATCTGGATCTATTTTGCTAATTGATTCTATTGTACCTGCTATATCTATTTTTATCGGATTTTCTTTATACATACAGTCCAAAGCATTCATATATAATTGCCAACCTGGATCATCATCATACATTTTTATTTCTTGACCTATTATTCCTTTTTCTTTTTCTACATTTTCATCTGTAAAATATGGGTGTTGCACATAGTCCATAAGTTCATTCAATCCTTCTTCAAAATGGTCAGTACATTCAAACAAATATGCTGTATGGTCATTTGTTGTATAAGCATTTGCATCAATTCCAAGTGCCATTAAAGTATCTAAGCTATTAGTTCCATCTGGTTGTTCAAACATTTTGTGTTCAAGAAAATGTGCCACTCCGTCTGGTATATATACTTCTTCTCCTGTTTTTGGCATTATAAAGTGATTATCTATAGACCCAAAATGTGTACCCCATATTACATACTTCTTTTTTGTATGTTGTTTTGGTATTATAATTATTTTCATGCCATTTTCTAGCTTTTCAACATATGCTTTTTCTTTAATTTTTGAACTTTCTATAATCTTCATTTTTTCACCTCTTTTAATCCTTCAAAAAATAAATTGTATTAATATTTATATTTTGTGCTAATTGAACAACTTGTTCCTTACTTACTTTTCTTATTTTCTCCATATATTCATTTAAGTCAACAAATCTATTAGCTAGTTCTTGACCATAATAGTAAGTTATTTCTGTATCTTGTTCTTCTGATATTCCCTCAATAGAAGCTATTATTAATTCTTTGCTATCTTTAATATCCTGTTCTGTAAAATTACCACTTTGCATATCTTCTAATTGTTGTTTAATTGTATCTAATGCTTTTTGATAATTTTGTATTTCAATTCCAGCACGAATAAATATACAATTTTTAGTTCTATTATAGTTTGAACCTGTTGTATATGCTAAACTTGCTTTTTCTCGCACGTTTTGGAATAATTTTGAGTTTGCTCCTCCACCTAGTATCGCATTATATACAGATGCTATAAATCTGCTATTCTCCGCTGTTTCATTTACATTTAGCCCTATTACTAACTTTCCTTGTGCAATTTGCATACTTTCATTTATTATATTTGGCTCTTTATTTTCTGTTTGTTCAGTTGTTTCATTATTTACCACATATTCAGGTTTTCTAGCATTTAGTTTTCTAATATTTTCATTTTGTTCTATAGTCTGTTTTACTTGTTCTTTACTTATAGTTCCAGAATAAAATATATCAATTTTGCAGTTGTTTATTAAAGTTTTATAATAGTTATATAACTCTTCTGGCGTAATTTTTTCCAAATCTTCTATATATCCATACTTATATAACCCATATGGCTTATTTTTAAACATTTCTTCAATACACCTATCATAAGCATATTTAGTTTTATTATCTATTTTGGCTTCTATAATTTGTTTTAGGTTTTTCTTTTCACCTTCAACATATTCTGGTTTAAACCTATTATCTTCTATTAGTGGATTAAATATTATATCTGTTAAAATATCTATCGCTTCTTTTAGTATATCTTCTGAAGATGGTAGAAACTCTTCACTTAAAGTTTCTAAATAAAATTTCATGATATGATTATCACCAGTTTTTTCAACACCACAATCAAAACTAGCTCCATATAACATTTCTAGTTTTTTGCTAATTAAATCTTGTGATGGTATATTTTTTGTTCCTCTTCTTAATACTGCTGTAAGTAGAGCATCAAGAGTAACATTTTCTTTTTTTAATGGTGTTGCTAAAAATATAGCATTTAAATTCGTTTTATAATTTTTAGTATAAATTTGATGTAAAGTTATTCCTGGCTTTATTTCTTCTTTTTGATAATTCATTATTTTACCTCTTTTCTTTTTTATCTCATGTATATTATAATCTAATCTTGGAAAATTATTCAAGAGGATTAAAACAAAAATAGGTATCAAAATTTTTGATACCTACTTTTTTCTATCCATTAATTTGTTTTGCAACTTCTTCTGCAAAGTTTTCTTCTCTTTTTTGTAATCCTTCACCTTTTTCAAATCTAGCAAATCTAACTATTTTAGCACCTTTAGATTCTGCTAATTTTCCAACTTTTTGGTCTGGATCTTTTACGAAATCTTGCTCTACTAAACAAATTTCTCCATAGAATTTTCCAATTCTACCTTGTACTATTTTTTCAGCAACTGCTTCTGGTTTTCCTTCATTAACAGCTTGTGCTTTTAAAATTTCCATTTCATGTGCTACTCTATCAGCTGGAACACTTTCTCTATCTAAGTATTCTGGTTTAGCAGCAGCTATTTGCATACAAATATCTTTTGCTAATGTACTATCTCCACCTTCTAATTCAACTAGAACTCCAATTTTTCCATCTCCGTGAATATAGCTTTCTATTAAACCATTTGACTCAAATCTTTCAAATCTACGAATTGACATATTTTCACCAATTGTAGCTATTTTGTTTGTTAATACATCTTTAACTGTTTTATCTGGTTCTACAATTGAAGGTTGTTCTAATAATTCTTCTACTGTAGCTGGATTTTTTTCGGCAATTTGTTTTGCAACATCTGCTACAAAAGTTCTAAATTCTTCATTTTTAGCAACAAAGTCTGTTTCTGCATTAACTTCAACTACAACTCCAACTTTTTTGTCATCTGTTACATATGTTGTAACTAAACCTTCAGCTGCTATTCTGTCTGATTTTTTAGCAGCTTTTGCAATTCCTCTTTCACGTAAAAGTTCAATTGCTTTTTCTTCATCTCCATTAGTTTCTGTTAATACTTTTTTGCAGTCCATCATTCCTGCACCTGTTTTTTCTCTTAATTCTTTTACTTGTTCTGCAGTAATCATAAAAAATCCTCCTTTTTTTGATTAAAGGATGTACTTTTTATCCTTACTTTTTAAGAATAAGTACATCCTTCTTAAAATAATATTTTATATTATTCTGCTACTTCTTCTGTAGTAGCTTTTTTTCTTGTTCTTTTTGGTTTTTCTACTTCTGCTGTTTCTTCTGTAGCTTCTTCAACTACTTTTTTTGCTTTTTTAGCCTTTTTAGGTTCTTCTTCAGCTTCTTCGCTAGCTGCTACTTCTTCCATATCAGTAGGTTCAGTAACTTCTTCCATAGCTTCTTCTACAGCTTCCATAGATTCTCCTTGTTTTCCTTCAATAACTGCATTTGCCATACAATCTGCAATTAATTTAACTGCACGAATAGCATCGTCATTTCCTGGAATTGGGTAATCTAGGTCTTCTGGGTTACAGTTAGTATCTACTAATCCGATTACTGGAATTCCTAGTTTTTTAGCTTCTAAAATTCCTATTCTTTCTTTTTTAGGATCAACTATAAACATAACTCCTGGTATTTCAGTCATATCTTTAATACCACCTAAGTTTTTCTCTAGTTTTTCCATTTCTTTCTTTAATAAAATAACTTCTTTTTTAGGTAAAACTTCAAAAGTACCATCTTCTTGCATTCTTTCAAGTTCTAGTAATCTTCCAATTCTTTTTCTAATTGTTGTGAAGTTTGTTAATGTACCACCTAACCATCTTTGATTTACATAGTACATACCGCATTTTTCTGCAGCTTCTTTAACACATTCTTGTGCTTGTTTTTTAGTTCCTACAAATAGAACTGTTTTTCCTGCTTCTGCTTGTTCTTTTAAGAAAGCATAAGCCTCATCTAATTTTTTAGATGTTTTTTGTAAGTCGATGATATGGATACCATTTCTAGCTTGGAATATGTATTCAGCCATTTTAGGATCCCATCTTCTTGTTTGATGTCCAAAGTGAACACCAGCTTCTAGTAATTGTTTCATTGCAACTACTGCCAT
>CAKOVW010000012.1 GCA_934122125.1 uncultured Clostridia bacterium
GCTAACAATTAATGAAATAATGTTCCACTTTCTTGCTTTCTTAGATGTTTCAATAGCCTTATTAATATCTCCAACCTTCATATAACTGTTAACTTGAGAAGAATAAATTAAGGCAATCACCCCAAGTGGAAGACCACAACAAAATGTCATTGTTAAAATTGTTGTTATAATTGAAAAAGTCATATAGTTATTTATCGATTGTTGATTATAATCTGGTGTATCGCTTGGTTTTTGTTCTACAACCTCTGGATATAATTCTTCACCACATACTATGCAATAGTTAGAATCTTCAGGATTTTCTTTTCCACATCTAGAACAGATCATTATAATCACTACTTTCACACTTAATATAAAAGAATTTTATCACATTAATTAATATATGTAAAGTTAAAACGCTAAGTACTAAAAATAATTTTAAAACTATTTACAACTTATTAACAATATCTTGTGTATCCCTTGCAATTAATAGCTCTTCATTTGTTGGAATAACGTATACAGCAATTTTTGAATCAGGTGTTGATATCTTTCCTTCTTTACCTGCTACCATCATATTGTTTAACTCTTTATCAATTTTTACTCCCATATAAGATAAATTATCACATACTACTTGTCTATGGCTTGCTTGGTTTTCGCCTAATCCTGCTGTAAACACAATAGCATCGCAGCCTTTTAAAGCTGCCATATATCCACCAATAAATTTAGTTATTTGGTATTCAAGCATATCATGAGCTAATTTTGCCCTTTTGTTCCCATTTACAACTGCATCTGAAATATCCCTGTCATCATTTGATATACCTGAAATTCCTAGCAAACCAGACTCTTTGTTCAACATATTACTCATATCTTCAGGACTCATATTTTCTTTCTCTGCTATAAATGTTATGACAGAAGGATCTAAAGAACCACTTCTTGTCCCCATCATAAATCCATCAAGCGGAGTAAGCCCCATACTTGTGTCTATAACTTTGCCAGAGTCTATTGCAGCAATTGAAGAACCATTTCCCAAATGACAAGTAATCAATTTTAGATCTTTCAAATCTCTATTCATTAATTGTGCACATCTTTCACTAACATATCTATGAGATGTACCATGGAATCCATATTTTCTTATTCCATATTTCTCATAATATTCATAAGGAATAGCATAAATATATGCTTTTTCTGGTAATGTTTGATGGAAAGCTGTATCAAATACTCCAACCATTGGAACATTTGGTAATACTTTTTTACATGCTTCAATTCCTGTAATTCCAGCTGGGTTATGTAAAGGCGCTAGTGGAATACATTCTTTCATTGCTTCCATAACAGCATCATCTATTAAAACAGAAGAACTAAACTTCTCTCCACCGTGAACAACTCTATGTCCAACAGCTCCAATTTCATCTAAGCTACTAATTACACCATATTCTGGGTGTGTTAATTGAGCTAATACTAATTTAATTCCTTCTTCATGATTACTTATAGGCTCTTCAATTTTTCTTTTTTCGCCATTTACAGTATGTGTTAAAAATGAATCTGGCAATCCAATTTTCTCTAAATATCCTTTTGCCATAACACTTTCATTGTCCATATCAATTAATTGATATTTAATTGATGAACTTCCACAGTTTACTACTAAAACTTTCATTTTAAATCCTCCTAAAATTATTATATATTGAACAGATTAACTCTGTAATTCAATCTTTTCATATTATATACCATTTTGAGCTTGAACGCAAGTAATTGCTACAACTCCTACAATATCTTCGCTACTACAACCTCTTGATAAATCATTTACAGGTCTTGCAACACCTTGACAAAGTGGACCATATGCTTCAGCTTTTGCTAGTCTTTGAACTAATTTATAACCTATGTTTCCAGCATTTAGGTCTGGGAATATTAAAGTATTTGCCTTACCTGCTACTGGACTATTAGGTGCTTTTGAAGCTGCAACTTCAGGAATAATGGCAGCATCTAATTGTAATTCTCCATCACAAATTAAGTCAGGCTTTTGTTCCTTTAATAATTTAGTTGCATTTATTACCTTTTCTGTTAATTCAGAATGTGCACTTCCATAAGTAGAATATGAAAGCATTGCTACTTTTGACTGTTTTCCAACTAAAGTTTCAAAACTTTTACTTGATGATTTTGCTATTTCAGCCAACTCCTCAGCAGATGGATTTTCTACTAAGCCACTATCTCCAAAAACAAATACTCCATTTTCTCCATATTCACAGTTTGGAACTACTATTACAAAAAATGCTGAAACTAGTTTTGTGCCTGGTGCTGTTTTTAATATTTGAAGTGCTGGTCTTAGAGTGTTAGCTGTTGAATGACAAGCACCTGATACTAATCCATCAGCATCATTATTTTTAACCATCATCATTCCAAAGTAGATTGGTTCTAATAACAATTCTTTAGCTTGTTCTAATGTCATTCCTTTAGCTTTTCTTAACTCATATAAACTATTTGCATATTCTTCAAATTTATCAGAATTTTTAGGATTAATAATTTCTGCTCCTAATATATCTAAATTGTTTTTATTTGCATCATCTTTAATTTGTGTCGTATCGCCAATTAAAATAACTTTTGCAAATTCTTCTTTTATTATTTGCTCAGTTGCTCTTAAAACTCTAATATCTTCTGCTTCTGGAAGTATTATTGTTTTAATATCTTTTTTGGCTTTTTCTTTAATATTTTCAATAAATGTCAATTTCTTTTCCTCCTTATTTAATACCATAATATTATATAAATAAAATATCTAAGTTTCAAGTAGTAAAAGAAAAAACGTTCAATTACTTGAACGTTTTTTTTAATTATTTTGCGTAATCAATTACTCTTGTTTCTCTTACAACATTTACTTTTATTTGGCCAGGATATTCCATTTCATCTTCTACTCTTTTTGCTATATCTCTTGCCATTAATTTCATTTGATTGTCATCAATTTTTTCAGGTTTTACAATAATTCTAATTTCTCTACCTGCTTGAATTGCAAAAGATTTTTCAACTCCTTCAAAAGAATCTGCAATACTTTCTAATTGCTCTAATCTCTTGATATATGCTTCTAGAGTTTCTCTTCTTGCACCTGGTCTTGATGCAGAAATTGCATCAGCAGCTTGTACTAAAACTGCCTCAATAGTTTTTGGTTCTACATCACCATGATGAGCTTGTACAGCATTGATAACATTTTCGTTTTCTTTGTATTTTTTCAATACTTCAACACCTAATTCTACGTGTGTTCCTTCCATATCGTGATCTAATGCTTTACCAATATCGTGTAATAAACCAGCTCTTCTAGCAAGTTTAGCATCTAATCCTAATTCTTCAGCCATTATTCTAGCTAAGTTAGAAACTTCAATAGAATGATTTAAAACATTTTGTCCATAGCTTGTTCTATATTTTAGCTTTCCAATTAGCTTAACTAAATCTGGGTGTAATCCAATTACACCAGTTTCCATTACTGCACGTTCTCCCTCTTCTTTTATGACATTAGCTACTTCTTCTTTAGCCTTTTCAACCATTTCTTCAATTTTTGCAGGATGAATTCTTCCATCTTCAATTAGTTTTTCAATAGCAATTCTTGCTACCTCTCTTCTTAATGGGTCAAAGCCTGAAATAACCACTGCTTCAGGAGTATCATCAATAATTAAATCAATTCCTGTTAAGGTTTCTAGAGTTTTTATGTTTCTACCCTCTCTACCAATAATTCTACCTTTCATATCATCATTTGGAAGAGTTACTATAGATACTGTTGTTTCAGAAGTATGGTCAGCTGCACATTTTTGAATGGCATATCCAATTACTTCTTTTGCATTTTTATCAGCAGTTTCATTAATTTTATTTTCCATATCTCTTATAAGATTAGCTTTTTCAACTGTTAATTGTTTATCAAATTCTGCTAATAAAACTTTTTTTGCTTCGTCTTTAGACATACCTGCAATTCGTTGTAATTCATTCATTTGTTTGTTAAATAACTCTTGAACTTCAGCCTTTTTTTCGTCTAATTCTTGGTATTTTTTGTCTAAATCCTTTTCCTTTCTTTCAACATTGTCTTGTTTTCTTTCTAAGTTTTCTTCTTTTTGAATTAATCTTCTTTCTTGATTTTGAACTTCGCCTCTTCTTTCTCTAATCTCTTGGTCTAAGTCCTTTCTAGCATTCATAATTTCTTCTTTTGCTTTAAAGATCTCCTCTTTTTTCTTATTTTCAGCGTCTATGTTTGCCATCTCAATTATCTTTTTTGCTTGAGCTTCTGCACTTTCCATTTTAGATTCAGCAACTTTCTTTCTTATGTACATTCCTACAAATGTGAAAATTACTGCTGAGATTAGAAAAGCGGCGATTCCAATTAGGATATTATCCATAATCTTACACCTCTTTCTATTAAATTTTCAATGTACTAAATATATATAACTAATTATAAAAATTTTATTAAAATATATTTTTCTACACTTCTATTTTATATTGATTATTGTAAACTGTCAAGTGTTTTTATGGTAAAATATAATTTTATTTTGACTGCACAATATCTATAATGTCGGCAATATAATCTCCAATAATTGGAATATTTAAAGTTACAATTTTTTGCAGAATAATTATTAAAATAGCTGTCAATACTGTAAAACCTATGCCTATGCCTATTCCCTTTGAAATACCTGAAATAAAATTCCTAACAAATAATTTTCGTTTATTTCCTAGTAATTCCATTAGGTCAAATATATTGCTCTTTTCTAAAGAGTAATTTAATTTTTCTAGGTTATTATTTAATTTTTCTTCTAATTTATCTTTATCCAAAATAAAATCCTCCATCTATATTAATGATGGAAGATTTTATCACTTTTTATTCATTATTTTCTTGATTTGTTGAATTTTCAATTGTATTATTTTGATTTTTTAATACTTGATTTTTACTATTTTCTTGTAATTTTTGCAACTTAGTAATAAATTCTTGTAATCTTGTCATATCCTTTCCAGCCATTTCCCAATTGTTATTACTATTTGATTGCTTTAAGTTATTATTTGCTTTTATTATGGCTTGTATCAACCCTTCAACTGTTTCAGTATCTTCAACTTCAATATCAACTGCAGATTGAGATACTAAGTTTCTCAATGCTTCTGTAATATTATTTCCTATTGCTACTTTGTTTCCAGAAGCTACTATAACCTTTTTTAATATTGGAGTAGAATTTTCTTCATTCATATATTGTTGATAAATTGGCTCTACATATAATAAAGAATTATTTATTGGTACTACAACAATATCTTTAACAAGTTTAGTTCCAGTTACATTTAAAGTTTCTAATTCTTTTGAAATAGTTTCATCTTGTTCTAATTGAGTATCTAATTGCATTGTTCCCAAAACATTACTATCAGATGGGTACCTATACAAAGAAAGTTTTGCTTCACCATTTTTATAACTGCCAACTAAATAAGCTGTTAAGTTTTGCTTGTTATATGGAGTATAAGGTAATACTAAACCTAAATTAGTATTTTCATCATCTATAGTTTTAACCATAGTATAATATGGCTCTATTTCTGTACCTACTTTATTAGAAATTTTTGTTACATTATGTGTAGCAATTTCCCATATATCATCGCCTCTATATAATACATCTGCTTGAATATTATGGTATCTTTTCATTATTTCAGCTTGGATATTATATAAGTATTTTGGATATACAAAATGTTTACTAATATCTTCTGGAATTGACTCATTTTTGTCTACAAATAAATCTTTGTACATTTTTTGATATGCCATAATTATAGGATCATTTCTGTCTGTAATATAAAATTTAATTGTTCCATCATATGCATCAATTAAAACTTTTACAGAATTTCTAATATAATTTATTTGCTTTTTATTTAAAATATTATCTTGCAATGTTATTTTTTGAGCATATGGGTAATATACAGATGTTGTATAGCCATCTAATACCCATACTAATTTTCCTTCATCTGTTACAACTAAATATGGATCTTCATCATATGAAACATATGGCATTAAAGTTTTTGCTCTATCAATTATATTACGATTTATTAATATTTTACTTTCAGAACTTACTCCATTTGAAAAAGCTAAACTTATATTTTTTTCCCTAATAGCTAAAATTAATCTGTCTAACAAATTCAAAGAAAGTCCTGCTTGTCCATCATATACATTCTCAGCATTTTCAGCTTTGGTAGAAGTTGTTATTGGATAATCAAATTCCTTTATATCTCTACTATTAGTTATAGCAGTATAATTTGTTTCTAACCCAAAATATATTCTTGGTTGAGATATTTTTACCAAGTCATTTGAATTAAAGTCTTTTTGCAAATATTTAATGTTTCCGGTTTCATCCGTTGATGTAGCTGAAGTTATAATTGTTCCATACCCATGTGTATATTCATAAGTTTTATTATTTCCTATTGAATTTTTAATTTCTCTTGGTGCTATATAAACTAATGATTGTTTTCCATTTGTATTATAATTTGCTATTTGAACTGTACGATATGTATAATATCCTTTATTAGTTTGAAGCATATTTAAGTTTTTTAATGTAATTTCTGGACTTACTAGAGTTACATTATCTATTACATCTTTGTTTTGAACTATAGCTTCTGAAGTTATAGCTTCATTAGATGCAACGTTAACTTCTTCAATATCAATTCCATAAGCCTGTTTTGTTGCATTTATATTAGCTTTAATATATTCTTGCTGTTTGTCTAATTCATTTGGATTAACAAATATTACATTAAATCCAACTAATACTATAAGCATTGCTACTAAATATGTTGGTACTGCAAGTAAAGACATTATTGTTTTTTTAGTAACTTTCTTCTTTACATAATGTAATGCCATTGCAACTGAAATTACAATTATTCCTGCTAATATTCTATATCCCCACATTTTAATAGTTACTTCAGAAACTCCTGCACCATAAAGTATATATGGTTCTAGTCCGTTCTGTAGGGTTAAAATTTTTTGAAGTCCAACATTTTGAGTTTCTACAACTATAATCATTGATATAAATATTGTAGCAAACATTAAATTTAAACATAATTGTTTTAATAAAGTGCCTTTACCTAGAACATCTCTATCTACACCATCAAAACATAAATTAAATACAACAATATAATATAATACAGCATAAACTGTTAGTCCAATTATTGCATATAAAACGTAATATAAAATGTATTGTAAAAAAGGCTGTACAAAAATAAAATATCCTATGTCATACCCTAGTATAACATCTGTAATACCAAAACTTGTTGAATTTAAGCATAACATAAATTTTTCAATTAAACATGGTGTAACAATAAAACTAATAATTATTGCTCCTATAAAAGCAATTGATTTATTTGGCATTTTAGGCATAGATTTTTTTTCTTTTTCAAAAAATGGTAATAATCCTTTTTTTATCCTTGTATTAGTTATACGAATAAGTAAATACATTACAACAAAATTTGCTGCAAAAGTAATCAAATAATTTAAAGAATTTTGCCAAAATATACTTAGATAGTTTTCTCCTAATTCAAATATCTCTAAATATTCTCCTCTATAGTTAATGTATGTAATTATAAGTACTAATGCTAAGAAAATTAATACTATCCATCTTTTTATTTTGCTTAATTTTTTGCATTTGTTTTTATCTTCTGTTGTATTTGCTTTTACTTGTTTTTCCATTTAAACCTCCATTAAATTAAAGCATTTACAAAATCTTCACTATTAAAAATTTCCATATCATCAATTTGTTCGCCTACTCCAACAAACTTAACTGGCATTTGATTTTCGGCAACTATTCCAACTACAACTCCACCTTTAGCTGTTCCATCTAATTTAGTTAATATCAAACCATTTATATCAACAGTTTCTTTAAATGCTTTTACTTGTGAAATAGCATTTTGACCAGTTGTTGCATCCAGTACCATTAAAACTTCTTTTGAACTATTTGGTAATTCTTTGTCTATTACTTTTTTTATTTTTACTAGCTCATCCATTAAATACTTTTTATTATGTAATCTTCCTGCTGTATCACATATCAAAACATCTGCATCCTTTTGTTTAGTTATTTGAATTGCGTCAAAAACAACTGATGCTGGGTCTGTTCCTTCATCTTTTTTTACTATATCACAACCTGACCTGTTGGCCCATATTTCTAATTGCTCTACTGCTGCTGCTCTAAATGTATCTGCTGCTGCAATCACAACTTTCTTGCCATCTCTTTTTAAACGATTAGCTATTTTTCCAATTGAAGTCGTTTTTCCTACTCCATTTACTCCTACTACTAATATAACAGACGGATGTGTTTCCAATTTTAGTCCGTTATCCACTTCATCTAAAATAGCCTTTATCTCTTCTCTTAATGCATTTCTAACATCTTCTTCATTTTGAATCTTTTCTTTTTTTATTCTATCTCTTAAATTTGAAATAATTTTTGTTGATGTTTCTACTCCTACATCTGACATTATTAGAGCTTCTTCTAGTTTTTCTAGTAATTCTTCATCTACTTTTCTAAAATTGCTAAACACATTATTTATTTTTTCATCAAATGAATTTTTAGTTTTACTCAATCCATTTTTTAATTTATCAAAAAATCCCATAAAATTAACCTCTCTTTTGTTTAAATCCTTATATATTTTACCATAATATGCAAAAAATGGCAACCTTTTATTAGTTACCATTTTAGTTTGCGTTTGTCGTGGTTATTTGTAATTGTTATTTAAATATCTTCTATTAAAAACTCCTTATTATCATATTTAGGTATAATCTCTTCAGGAGTACCCCAATCAACTATTTGACCTTTTTCAATAACTAAAATATTATCCATATCTTTTAAAGTAGATAAACGATGTGCTATACATATTATTGTTTGATTATTAAAATATTTATGTATGTTTTTTTGGATTTTAAATTCTGTGTTATTATCTAAACTACTTGTAGCTTCATCAAATATAACAATTTTTGATTTTCTTAAGAAAATCCTAGCTAGTGCTATTCTTTGACGTTGACCACCCGAAAGTTTAATTCCTCTTTCGCCAACTATTGTATTATATTTATTGTCTAGACTTTCAATAAATTCGTGAAGTTCTGCTTTTTTTGCAGCAGTAATTATTTCATCTTCATTTGCATCTGGTTTTGCTATCCTTATATTTTCATATATGCTAGAGTGAAGTAGTATTGTTTCTTGAGGCACATAAGTCAAATTACTATATAGCGAACTCGTATTATAATCTGCAATATTTTTATCATCTATCAAAATTTCACCTTTTTGTGGAGAATAAAATTTAAAAAGTAAATTCACTAATGTGGTTTTACCACTTCCACTAACTCCTATAATGCCTATTTTTTGTTTATCATTAACAATCAAATTAAAATTTTCAAGAACATAATTTCTATTATATCTAAATGATACATCTTTAAATTCAACTTTTCCTGTTTTTATCAAAATATCTTTTTTGTTGTCATCTGCAACATTATTATCTTTATATAATAATTCATAACTATTTTTCATCTTTACTAATATTTCACCAATATGTATATAAGACCAAGTAAGAAGTGTTGATTGACTTTTTATTGATATCATTGCATTTATAAAGAATATAAAATTTCCTAATGTCATTGAATTATTTTCATATAATTTAATTGAATAAATCATCAAAATAACGAAAACTATTATATAAATTACATTTGCTATTGCACCAAAAGTAAATTCTCTGGTAGATGCTTTGTTTTTATAAACATTTGCTTCTTCTTTTTTTGATTTTAACGTTTTTGAAAAATTTTCAACTGCACTATATATCTTTAATGATGTAAAATTTAATACAGCATCATTTAGCACACCATTATATTCTCTATCATATTCTTGTGCTTTTTTTACTAATGGCAGATAAGTTTTTGAAAAATAAATTATTCTAGTTATTATTATACCTCCAAATAATATTGTTGCAGTAATAAAAATGTTAAAGTTTATAGTATATAGTAATACTAAACTACTTATAATAGATGTTAATATAGCTATAAACTTTGATGTGATTTGTGTATTTAAATTATTAATCTCATCATTTATTTCATTAATTGAAGTAGAAATTTTACCACTATAATTGTCGACAAAAAACGGATAAGTTTTTTTATCTAAATTATTAAATATCTTTTCAGAAATATATGGTGTTTGTTTTTTTACCATATGAATAGTTCTAGTGATATTGGATATGTAAAAGAATATTAATTCTAATATAATAACAATCAATAATATGAAAATAACATTGTATAAATCTTTTATTTGAAAATTACTCATACTTGGTAAATCAATTATATCTTTTATCATATATTGTTTTACTAGATTTAATACTTGACAAATAACCATGCTACCTATCATCAGTATAGTTAATCCTTTTACTGGTTTATATAAAGATATTAAAAATTCTTTAAATTTTTTGTTCATTTTTTCTTTCTCCTTATATATATTTCTATATAGTAATAACATATATCTACAATTTATTAGACTATTAAAGATTTTTAACGATATTTATCATATCACACTATCCTTTACTTTACAATAAAAAGCAACAAAAAAATCAACCCTTTACAGTTGACTTCTTGTTTATCGTCTGTTGCAACGATTTTACCTTTTGGAGCTTCCAGCCAGAATCGAACTGGCGACCCCAGCCTTACCATGGCTGTGCTCTACCTACTGAGCTATAGAAGCATAATTTATTTTCTATGTTTGTATTATATATACTTAATTTTTTTCTGTCAATACTAAAATTCAAAAAAATAAGACTTTCACCGAAGTGAAAGTCTTTTCTCCTAATTAGGAGATGCTGTTAGAGGCTTAGAGCTTGATACCCATGCGGTAGACCTCTCTTACTCCGAAAGCCTTTCTGAGGTCCCGCCCCAGCTGACTTCCCAGAGTTGCAACAGAGCCGCTGTAGAAGTTGCAGTGCAGAATGTCGCCATCCATGCTTCCCGTGAATTCGTAGAAACCATACGGTTTCAAAATCCGATTTCCCTTTTGGATCTGTCTTTCAGAAAGTCTAATCATTTTTATTGCCTCCTAATATAAGTTGATACTATTATTATACCACTATTTTTTATAAAAGTCAAAATTTTGTTCATATTAGCTTTTTTGATTCTAGTTAATTCCTGTTTTATATTCGATTTCTTCCATATGAGGAAACATTTCTTTTACTCTTTTGAAAGTAATCATAGAATGCCTAGGCTGAGGATTTTTATCATGTATCGTTAGTAATTGCTGGGTATAACAATTTTCAGAAGTTTTGAATAACAAATATCTATTTCGCACATAAGTAAAATATATTTGATAGCCATCTTCTAAGTTTTTATAAAATTCTTCAAATGTATATTTTCCATCCATATAATTTATTCCTTTTTTATTTTAATTAAAATGTGTTTCTAAACTGACATAGCAATAAATTCTTCTTCTGAAATTATTGTAACACCTAGTTCTTGAGCTTTTTTTAGTTTACTGCCTGCATCTTCTCCTGCTAGCAAATAATCTGTTTTTTTAGATACAGAAGATGAAGTTTTGCCTCCTAGCTTTTCTATTAATTCACTTGCTTCATCTCTTGAATAATGTTCCAATGTTCCTGTTAGTACAAATGTTTTTCCTGCAAACTTTCCATTTGATTTACTTTCTATTTCAGCTTTCATATTAACTCCAGCCTGCTTTAGCTTATCTATTAGGTCAATAGTCTGAGGTTGGTTAAAAAATTCATAAATAGTGTGTGCTGTTATTTCTCCAACATCATCTATCATTTTTAGTTCTTCATATGAAGCCTCTATTATCTTATTCATGTCTTTAAAATATTTGGCAAGAGTTTTAGCTAATTTTACCCCAACATGTCTTATTCCAAGTGAATTTATAACTCTGTATAAATCTCTAGTTTTGCTTTCTTCAATTGCATTCATTAAGTTTTGTGCAAATTTTTTACCGTTTTTCTTTAATGATTCAAAATTCTCTGCTGTTAGTTTATATATATCTGCAATATTTGATATCAGATTTCTTTCTATCAATTCTCCAATAATAGCTTCTCCAAGACCATCTATATTCATTGCATCTTTAGAAGCAAAGTGAATAATACTTCTATATAGTTTAGCAGGGCACTCAACTCCTATACATCTAACTACTGCTTCGCCATCTTCTCTTACAGCTTCTGCTCCACATACTGGACAAGTTTTTGGCATTTCAAATATCTTTTCTGAACCATCACGTTTATTTTTGTTTACTCCTACTACTTCTGGAATAACATCTCCAGCTTTTTGAATAATTACTCTATCACCTATTCTAATGTCATTTTGTTTGATATAATCTTCATTGTGAAGAGTGGTCTTTGAAATTTTTGAACCAGCTACATATACTGGATCTAAAATAGCCATAGGTGTAATTGCACCTGTTCTTCCTACCTGGCAGATAATATCTTTTAATAAGGTTTCTTTCTTTTCAGGTGGATATTTATAAGCAACTGCCCATCTTGGTGTCTTATATGTTGTTCCAACTTTTTCTCTTAGCTCTAAGTCATTTACTTTTACAACTGCTCCATCTATTCCAAAATCTAAATTATTACGCATATCTCCAATTTTTTCAATAGCTTGTCTAACTTCTTGCATATTATTACATAATATTTTAACTGGATTAACATTAAAACCTAATTTTTCTAAGTATAATAAACTCTCATAATGTGTTTCAAATTTAATATCATCACTTTTTTGAACATTAAATACATAAATGTCAAGTGGTCTTGAAGCTGTAATTTTACTATCTAGCTGTCTTAATGAACCTGCTGCTGCATTTCTAGCATTTGCAAATTGTTCTTGTTCTTCTAACAACCTGTCCTCATTAAGTTTATCAAAATCCGCTTTACCTATAAAAACTTCTCCTCTAACAGTAATAGAAATAGGTTCTTTTAGTTCTTTTGGTACATGTTTTATTGTAGCAATATTTTCACTCACATCTTCTCCAACTATTCCATTTCCACGAGTTGCACCTTTATAAAATTTACCATTTCTATATTCAATTGCTGAAGATAGTCCATCTATTTTTGTTTCTACCACATAATTTAATGGTCTATTATATTGTTCTGCAGCTTTTTTCATTCTTTCGTCAAAATCTTCAATTTCTTCAAATGTAAATACGTCTTGTAGGCTTTGTAAAGGTACTTCATGTGTTACTTTTTCAAAGCCTTTTTTTATACTTCCTGTACCAACTCTTTGGGTTGGTGAATCACTTGTTATTAGTTCTGGATATTCTTTTTCTATTTGCTTTAGTTCTCTCATAAGCATATCATATTCATAATCACTAACAACTTGTTCATCATCAAAATATTTTTTTGTGTAATATTGTAATAACGGTTTTAATTCTTCTGCTCTTTTTTTGGCTTGTTCAAATTCCATAATTCTACCTCTTACATTGAATCTTTAAATAATTCTTTTCCATTTTTTAAATATTCCCAACCTGAGAATATTGTTGCTACTACTGATACGCTCATAATTAGGGTAACCAACAAGTTAATTACAAATGCGTATCCATCTAATTTTCCATTAAATATTGTTCCATATGGGTTAGGATCAACAAATGCTAAGATAATTGCTATCATTTGTGTTACAGTTTTCATTTTACCCCATATGTTTGCAGCTATTACATTTCCATCTTTTTGTACAGCCACTAGTCTATATCCTGACACAATAAATTCTCTGAATATTACTATAATTGGAATCCATGCTGGCAAATGGCCTAATTCTACTAACATAACCATAGCAGCTATTACAATTATTTTATCAGCAATTGGATCTAAGAATTTTCCAAAAGTAGTTATTTGATTTTTAGCTCTTGCAATATACCCATCTAATTTATCTGTTATTGCAGCTATTATAAATATTAAGTCCACTAATAAATAAGTAATTGGTATTCCACATAATTCTCCTTTAATTCCTAGAAAAGGAATTATTACCATTACAGGTACTAAAATAATTCTTAATATTGTTAATTTATTTGGCAAATTCATAATTTCCTCCACAAAAATATAATGTACTAATTTTTACTTAGTACATTATATATATAATTTTCAAAAAAATAAATAGATTTTTAATTTTTTTATTATCTTTTATGCTCTTGGGTGTGCCTTTTGATATATATCTTTTAAACCAGAGTCTTGAAATTGCATATATACTTGTGTTGAAGATATATCTGAATGTCCAAGCATTGTTTGTATTGCTTTTAAGTCTGCACCATTTTGTAGTAAATGTGTTGCAAATGAATGTCTTAATACATGTGGTGTAATATCTTTTGTTATATGCGCTTGTTCTTTATAATATTTTACAATTTTCCAAAAGCCTTGTCTTGTTAGTCTTTGACCATTTACATTAACAAATAATGCTTTTTCTTTTTCGCTTTTAATTAATATTGGTCTTGCATCTTCAATATATTCTTTTAGTGCTTTTAATGATAAAGATCCTAAAGGAATACTTCTTTGTTTTGATCCTACTTTACAAAGTACATATCCTTCATCTAGGTTAACATCTTCCAAGTTTAAATTTATTATTTCTGTTACTCTCATACCAGTAGCATATGCAAATTCTAACATTGCCTTATCTCTAGTACCTTTTAAGTCAACATCCTTTGGTTGTTCTAACAATAATTCTACCTCTTGTGCTGTAAGAACACTTGGAACTCTTTTTTCTACTTTTGGAGCCTGTACTTCTTCCGTTGGATCATTTTTTATTTTTCTATTTCTTATTAAAAATTGATAAAAAGATCTAATTGATGCTAAATTTCTTGATATTGTAGATGGTTTTTTTCCAATTTGTTTTAAGTAGTTAAGATAGGTTTTTATATCTTCTTTTGATACTTTTGCATAATTTATATCACTTTCCTCTATGTAGTTTTGATATTGGATTATGTCTCTTTTGTATGATTGTAAAGTGTTGTCTGATAATTTTTTTTCATTTTGTAAAAATTCCAAAAAAAGTTTAATTTGTTTTTCCATTTTTAGCTCCCCTATCTTGTATATTTAATTTTAAAAAACATATTATGTCGATTTACATAAGTTATATCAAAATAATTCAAAATTGTAAATAGATTTATCAAAAATTCTTGAACTTTTTTATTTTTAAAAACAGGATTTGCATAACATCAGTAAATTCGTTGATAAATATGTTTCTATAATTGATGAAATTGCAAGTATCACTAGTATAATTAAAGAAAATATTGTATGTCTAACAATTTCAAATTTTATATTTTCTCGTCTTTTATCTTTTATAATTGACTTATATAATTTTATTCCACTCACTGCCAGTGCTATAATACATGGTACAGCTATTAGATTTTGCAATAACATACTTGTTGCAAAAAATAACATTCCTTTGCCAGTCCCCCAGATTTTTATAGCAGCAGAAATTGTATATCCAAGGCAAAATCCTCTAAATGCAACTATTCCTAGAACTATTGGTATTCCTATTACCGTAGAGCCCACAAACCACATAAGAAAAACTAGTAATAAATTATTTCCTAATGATTTTTTTAATAATTCTCCGCTGTTTATTGACTTTCCATCTTTTAGTGAATCTATAAAATTTGTTAAATATGATTGTATATCTTGCACTTGTGTTTCACTCATGTTGTTTATAAATATTACTCCTAAAACAATTCCTATCAGCATTATAAGTGAAACTATTATATATGCCTTAATGTTTTCTGCTATGTGATTTTTTATTACTTGAGTAACTTTAGATGTTTTCTTAGGTATTGTTCTCATTTTTAACCTCATTTCATTGTAAGTTTTTATACATAATGTCTATTCAATAAAATGATTTTTAGAACTAATTACATTAACCTATTGTTAATTTTCCATATACTCCGCCACCGCCAGACTGAATATTAGCTTTTCCTTCTCTAGCTGCTACTATTGTTTTTGCAACCTTTTCTCCTACAACTGACTCTATATCGTCTTCTGATAATTTGTGTAAAATATTCATTTCTGTTTCAAACGTATTTAATAGCTTGTCTATTGTTTTGCTTCCTAAACCAGGAATAAATGTTAACGGAACTTGATATATATATGGTGGTCTATTGGCTGGACTTATACTTTTTTTCTTATCTCTAATACTTACTATTCTATCTAGTACTCCCATTGTAATGTTTGTTCCATGACATTCTGGACATTCAAATATTGGAGGTTCTCCTTCAATTGGTCTATCACAAGTTTCACAATATGTTCTATGATATTTTCCAAGTTTTGGATCTAATCCATAATTACATAGTATCTTTCTACCATCTTCATTTCTTAGTGCTTTTAAAAGCTCTTTAAATGAGATATCTTCTACTAATATTTTATTATATTCTCTTGCTATTTTGGGCAAAGAGTGTGCATCAGAATTGGTTATAAATGTTCTTGTTTCTAATTCTGATATTTGGTCTGCAAGTTCAGTATCTGCACTTAATCCTAACTCTATTGCAAATATTTTGTTGAACTTCTCCTTAAAAATTCTTTCTAAACGGCTTGTACAATTTCCATAAAAACTTTTATGTGGAGTAAAAGCATGTGCAGGTATTAATACACCATTAAATTTTTCTACTATATCTACTAGTTCATATGCAGATATGCAAGCTCTTTGTGAACTTAGTGTTATATTTTTAATATATTTACTCATTTCTTTTGAAAACGCTTTAATATCTGCTAGGCTTGGAAAATAGCATAAATTGTGTGCACTACCAGTTTTTCCATTATCATTTATTTCAGATGTCTCTATTTCGCTACCTAAAATTATACATACCTTATTTTTATATATAATTCCTCCATCCTTGATTTCATATGCTTCACCAGTTTTTAAAAACTCCTCTATGTCCTCTATAACATAAGGTGATGCACAGTCTATAATTCCAACTATTTGTATTCCTTTTCTTTCAGCACATTCTTTTGCAATATTAGCAAAATTCAAACTCCTTGCTGCTGTTATTTTTATTGGTTTTCCTTTTTCACTTCTTCCTATATGTACATGTAAATCTGCAAACATTTCTTGCATTTTAAGTTCCTCCTTTTGCTTAAATTTACTCAAAAAAAGATTGGTTTATAGCCAATCTTTTTAGCCTTTTTCTTTAGTAAACTTACTCTCCTATTTCTCTATTCATTTCATTACGTATATCTTCACCTGTTACTATAGTATTTTGATTAACCTCATGTGCTGTTGTTAGCTCTTTTCTTTCTAAGTGTGCTTGAATTGCTTCTTTAACATTTTTTTCTATTACCACCATGGCTTTTATAGCTGAAATATTATCACTTATCATTGGATCATTTATTCTGTCTGCTGAATCTTGAATAGCTCCTTTTAATTGCCTCATACCAACACCTCCTGCATTTCTGTAACAAATTGTTTGAATTTTTGCAAATATCTATTGTTCTTGTCCTTTAAGTTTCTATATTCTAATAATACTAAGGCCTCATCTACTTTAAATGCAATTCTCTCTGGTCTGTCTAAAAGCATCCCACCAAAATTATCAACTAGTTCTAATACATCGCTTTCTTTTTCTCTTATTACATTTCCACTATATCTGTTAACTTCCTCACATATTTTGCAAAATCTATTTGAAAATCCTAAAGTTGACAAATATTCGGCTCCATTTTTAGCATATGCCTTTATTTGCTCCAAATCTTGTGGGCCATTACTTTTTTTACAATTGCACAACAAGCAAGCAGTCAAAACAAGATTTTCGTCCAAATCTATATCTGTATTTTCTAAAAATAGTTTAGCAAGATATGTTTTGAATATAACAGACTTATCAAAAAATATTCCTGTTTTCTGTTGTAGATAGTGCATTATTTCCATTTTTCTTATCCAATCTTTTTCAGATAAAATGTAATCTGCAAAAGTTTCCATGTTAATTACTCCTCTTTTTATGGAATTTTCTTGTGTATTTATAAAATGTTTTTATTTATTACATTATATGTTACTTTATCTTTCAATTCAATATTGTTACATAAATGTAATGTAAATGTAAAATTCTTGTAATAAAAGATAGCAATATATCTACTACATTACTATCTTTTTTAACAATTCTTCAATTTGTTTTTCCAATGTTTCATTATTAATAATTGTGTAATCACATTTTTCTATATAGAACTCATTTTGATGCTGTGCATTTAGCCTTGCAATTGCTTGTTCTTCATTAATATTATCTCTTTTAACAATTCTTTGTAACTGGATTTTTCTATCTTTTGAAACAACTGCAATAGTTTTATCACACAAATCTTGCATTTTTGCTTCAAAAAGCAATGGTGCATCTATTGCAATTATATTATTATTAATTTTACTTATCTGAATTTTTACTTCATTTTTTATATATTTAAACGTTATATTATTTAATTCATCTCTTTTTATTGAGTCAGAATAAATAATACTAGCTAGTTTCTTTCTATCCAATTCTCCATTTTCAAGTAAAATGTTTTCTCCAAATTTTTGTATAATTTCTTGAAAGTATTTTGTTCCTGGCTTTGATAATTGTTTTGCAATTTTATCAGCACTTATAGTTTGAGATTTATACTGATTTTCCAATATTTCACATACTGTACTTTTTCCTGCTCCTGAACTACCTGTAATACCTAAAATCATTTATTGCTTACCTCTTTCAAATCTGCACTAGTTATTATTTTACTAGTATAATCTAAATTAGACCATGAATCTCTTTCATAACCTAATGTATATATATTTGTAGCATAAATATCTGTTTCTAACATTTCTTTTAATGTCTTATTTTTATTGTTAGTCATAAATTCTTTAACTGATGTTACTAGATTTATTTTAGGATTTTTTTGTTTGATTTCTGATATTAGTTTTTTTCCTTTTTCACTATAACCTAAAATTCTTGTATATGGCACAATTTTTCTTGATGTTTCCATCATTTTTTTGGTTATACCAAGTAATGCATAAATTAGTACTCTTTGAATTCTGGTTTGAGTATACCTTTTTGATTTAATCATATTAACTAAATCTATTATATTATTACATGAATCTGCTGCATTTTTAATAGCATTTTCTAATCCTTCAGAAACATCTGGCAATTGTTCTATTTCTTTTACAGACATTTTTCTTAATATATATATAATTTCTTTTTGAAATTTAGACAAGTCTAATACATAATGCCCTTTTCTTAATTCTTGGGCTAATAAAATATATGAGCTTCTTGGAATTACTTTAATAATATCATCAAATTGTCTAGTTGCAATCATTTTTCTTATTGCTGTTGCACTTGCAAAATCATCAACTATAATTTCATCATGATATAATACTTTTTCTCTTTGTATTCCAATTGGTTTTAGTGGACTTTTTAACCTTTTTATGGCTTTTAAATATTCTATTCCTAATATATTATTTGAGCCATTTAAAACATTTGCATATCTTTTAATATCATTTAAATACATCATTAAAGCATTTTCTCGTGCTTTTGGAAATGATATTCCTTTATTTAATTCATGATTTAACATAGTAATATATTCTTTAGGTTCTTGATAAACAACATTAGCAATATTATTTAGTGTAGCTAAATCTTTTGCTTCTATTCCAAACGAAAGAGTATCTACTATCCCCAATGAATCTAATATTTTTATAGCTCCTTCTGCAAAATTTTCTGCACTAGATGTCGAATATATTGTAGGTAACTCAATTACTAAATCAGCTCCTTGGGCAATAGCCATTTTGGCTTTTGTCCATTTATCTATTATTGAAGTATTTCCCCTTTGAACAAAATTTCCTGAAATTACACAAACTACATATTCTGCTTTTGTCTGTTCAATAGATTCTCTTATGTGATACAAATGACCATTATGAAATGGATTATATTCTGCAATAATTCCAAGTACTCTGCTCATTTTTTGCACCCCTTTTATATATTTTTATTATTGACTTGTTTCAATTTATGTTATAATATCATAAAAAGTAATAATTTACAATGTTTAAAGGAGAATTTATTAATGGAAGAAGTTACAATTTATACAGATGGAGCTTGTAGTGGAAATCCTGGTCCTGGCGGTTGGGGTTCTATTTTGATGATGGGAGAAAATAAAAAAGAAATTTCTGGCGGTAAAAAAGAAACTACTAACAATATTATGGAATTAACTGCTGTAATTGAGGCTTTGAAACTTTTAAAAAGGCCTTGCAAAGTTAACTTATATAGTGATAGTGCTTACGTTGTAAACGCTTTTTTGCAAAATTGGATTTTTGGATGGATTAAAAATGGTTGGAAAAATTCTAATAAAGAAGATGTTAAAAATAAAGAACTTTGGCAAGAATTAATTTCTTTAACCAAAATTCATGATGTAACTTTTCATAAAGTAAAAGGTCATGCTGATAATAAGTATAATAACCGTTGTGATGAACTTGCTCGTAATGCAATTAAGAGTTTATAGCTAAAAATGTGCCATTTGAAATGGCACATTTTTAGCTATTTCCTATCTTTTTTTATTTTTCCCTTTACTTTATCAGCTTGTCTAACTATCTCGCCTTTTATTTCTCCTGCTTTATCTGTTATATCATTTTTTACTTCATTTGCTTTATTAACAATATTACCTTTTATTTCTATTGTTTTCTGTTTTATTTGTTCTTTCCTTTCTTTCAATATTGCTGTCAACTCTGGAAAAGCGTCTATTAATCTTCTATTTAATGGTGATTTACTCTTTAAAAATTCTCTTACCTTTTTAGATATTTCATCTGTACTATCTTTAGGATTTTCTTTATCAAATTTTTTAGCTGCCTTTCTTACATTAGATATTACAGTAAATGAAATTATTAGATCTAACGCAAATAGTACTGCTACTACTATCGCAATGATATTTAATATATTAGTTGGAATTTTAGCCAAATTATTAAATATAAATGGATTTATAATATAAATTAAAAGTAACCCTAACACTCCAAAAGGTATTATAGTTTCTAAACATACTCTTCCATTTATATTAAACCTATTTTTACTATAATCCCACCAACGGGCATTAAATATTTTTTCCATTAGATAGCTGGTTAAATATTCTAATACTCCACAAATAAGAATAGCTGTACTAAATAATGCTATCGGATGTTGTTCTAAGCTAGTTAAAGTTAACGTAATTAAAACTCCTCCACAGCCATATATTGGACAATATGGGCCTACCAAAAAACCTCTATTAGAAAATTTATGTTTTTGTATTAGCTGTAATGTTACTTCCATTACCCATCCTAGTATTGATAATATTACAAAATATAAAAAATATATACTCACACTGTATTGCATTTTTTTCTCCCCTAATTTTCAGAATAAATTTATTATACTCATTTTTCTTTAAAAATACAATATTTATATTAAAAATAGCCTCATTTTCTTTACTTTTTATTAAATTTATAGTATAATATTATTATGATGCTAGTGCATCAAATTTTTTATTGGAGGGTCTTTTTATGAATTCAGGTAGGCTTACCATTTTGGAACGGTTGGAAAATCGTTCTATCCACGGCGGAACGTCCGCTGAGCTCAACCTGTACCCGCGTCAGGCCAAGAAGCTGATCAACGATGGCTTTTCTGTTGAGGAGGTTCATCCTGTTGCTGGAAGGTACGGTCAAATCCGTTACAAGATTTCTTGGCGTAACGCTGCTATCGACAGCATTGCCTATGGCATGCTTTTGATGGCTGCAAGCAGTGATTCGGAGCTTCGTAGAGAGCTCTTGCAGGGAAATTTTGAGCCTGTAAAGCGTCCTTACAGCTATTCGTAAAATTACCTTACAAATCCCCTTTGGATACTTCCAAAGGGGATTTGTTTGTTACTTATAACATTTTTTCTAATTCTTTTATTTTATCTCTAATTTCAGCTGCCTTTTCAAATTCCATCTCTGCAGCATACTTAAGCATTTCATCTGTAAGTTTATTAATTATATCTTGTACATTTGCTTCTTTGTCTAGTTTATATTCTTCTTGTATATCAGCCACATAACTTGTTTTGATAGTATCTCTAATAGATTTTTGTATTGTTTGTGGAGTAATTCCATGCTCTTTATTGTATTGCATTTGTATCTTTCTTCTTCTGTTTGTTTCACTAATTGCCTTTTCCATACTATCAGTTAGCTCATCTGCATACATTATAACTTTTCCATCTGTATTTCTAGCAGCACGTCCAATAGTTTGAATTAATGAACGTTCTGAACGTAAAAATCCTTCCTTATCTGCATCTAATATAGCTACTAATGAAACTTCTGGAATATCTAATCCTTCTCTTAGTAAGTTAATTCCAACTAAAACATCAAACTCACCCAGCCTTAAATCACGTATAATTTCCATTCTTTCTAATGCTTTAATATCTGAGTGCATATATTTTACCTTTATATCCAAACTTGCTAAATAAGCAGTTAAATCTTCTGCCATCTTTTTAGTTAATGTTGTTACTAGCACTCTTTCATGTTTTTCTACTCTCTCATGAATTTGTTCTATTAAATCATCTATTTGATTTGATACAGGTTTAACATCTATCTTAGGGTCTAATAGTCCTGTTGGTCTAATAATTTGCTCAACAACATTTTCTTTTGAATGTTCTTTTTCATATTCTGCAGGTGTTGCACTAACAAATACAACTTGATTTATTCTTTGTTCAAACTCTTCAAATTTTAAAGGTCTATTATCAAATGCTGATGGAAGTCTAAAGCCATAATTTACTAAAGACTCTTTTCTTGCCCTATCTCCATTATACATTGCTCTTACCTGTGGAATTGTAGCATGTGATTCGTCTATTAATAGTAGAAAATCTTTTGGAAAATAGTCAAATAAAGTATATGGTGCGCTTCCAGGCTCTCTACCACTTATATGTCTTGAATAGTTTTCTATACCTTGACAAAAGCCTGTTTCTCTCATCATTTCAATATCAAAGTTTGTTCTTTCTTCTATCCTTTGGGCCTCTATTAATTTATTATTATCTTTAAAATATTTTATTCTTTCTTTCAACTCTTCTTGTATTGTTACAATTGCTTTTTCCATCTTATCTGCAGTAGTTGCATAGTGAGAATTAGGGAATATCATAATATGTTGTCTTATACTTATTGCTTTACCTGTTAATGGATTTATTTCAGAGATTTTTTCAACTTCATCTCCCCAAAATTCTACTCTAATTGCTGTTTCACTTTGGTCTGATGGATATATTTCAACAATATCACCTTTAGCTCTAAATGTACCTCTTTTAAATTCAAGTTCACTTCTGGTATATTGCATATTTATTAACTTTTTAAGTACAGTATTTCTTTCAATTTTCATACCCGGCCTTAAAGATATTGTTAAATTTTCATAATCAATAGGATCTCCTAAGCCATAAATGCAGGAAACTGAAGCAACTATTATTGTATCTCTAGTTTCAAATAAAGAAGCTGTTGCAGAATGTCTTAATTTATCTATCTCATCATTAACTGATGAATCCTTTTCAATATAAGTATCTGATTGTGGTATATATGCTTCTGGCTGATAATAATCATAATAAGATACAAAGTACTCAACATTATTTTCTGGAAAAAACTCTTTAAATTCTGAATAAAGTTGTCCAGCCAAAGTCTTATTGTGTGCTAAAACAAGTGTTGGTCTTTGTACTTTTTCAATTATATTTGCCATAGTAAAAGTTTTTCCAGAGCCTGTAACTCCCAAAAGTGTCTGGAATTTTTTTCCCTCTTTTATACCATTCGATAAATATTCAATTGCTTGTGGTTGATCACCTGTTGGTTTATATTCTGAGTGTAATTTAAACATTATAACTCCAATCTTTTTTTCATAATATGTTGTCATTATATCATACAGTACATTTGTTTACAATATAATTTTTAAGAAAACTTTTGCCAAAATTGTTGAATTTTACTGTATTTTTTTATATAATATTGGGCATAAATATGTAAGGTTTAAAATTACTGGGAAATTTTACTTTTTCAAGTAGTTTATGCCAAAAGAAAGGATTGTGATAATTATGGAAAATAAAGTATTAGTAAAGGATTTATATAGAAATACAAATAATTACACAAATCAAACTGTAACAGTTTCTGGTTGGGTAAGAACTATTCGTGATTCAAAAAATTTTGGTTTTATAGAATTAAATGATGGAAGTTTTTTTAAGAATGTTCAAGTTGTATTTGATACATGTTTAAATAATTTTGAGGAAGTTAGAAAACTAAGTATTAGCTCTTCTATTTCAGTTACTGGAGAGCTTATAAAAACTGAAAATGCTAAGCAACCTTTTGAAATAAAAGCTGCTAATATTGAAATTATAAATGTGGCAGATTTAGATTATCCACTTCAAAAGAAAAAACACTCTTTTGAATATTTGAGAACTGTATCTCATTTAAGACCTAGGACAAACACTTTTAATGCAGTTTTTAGAGTTCGTAGTGTACTTTCTTTTGCAATTCATAAATTCTTCCAAGAAAGAGGTTTTGTATATGTTCATACACCTATCATTACTGGAAGTGACTGTGAAGGTGCTGGTGAAATGTTTAGATTAACTACTTTAGATATGGAAAACGTTCCAAAAACTGAAGATGGTAAAGTAGATTATTCTCAAGATTTCTTTGGAAAAGAAGCTCACTTAACAGTAAGTGGTCAATTAGATGTAGAAACTTATGCACACGCATTCCGCAACGTTTATACATTTGGTCCTACATTTAGAGCTGAGAATTCAAATACTGTAAAACATGCTGCTGAATTCTGGATGATTGAACCAGAAATTTGCTTTGCTGATTTACATGATGATATGGATTTAGCTGAAGATATGATTAAATATATAATCTCTTACGTTCTAGAAAATGCACCTGAAGAAATGGCTTTCTTTAATCAATTTATTGATACCGGATTACTTGACAGATTACACAATGTATTAAATTCAGATTTTGGAAGAATTTCTTATACAGATGCTATAAAAGAACTAGAGAAAAACAATGATAATTTTGAATACCCTGTTAGTTGGGGTGTTGATATTCAAACTGAACATGAAAGATATTTAAGCGAAAAAATATTTGGAAAACCTGTTTTTGTTACAGATTATCCAAAAGACATTAAAGCATTTTATATGAAATTAAACCCAGATGGTAAAACAGTTGCTGCTACTGACCTTTTAGTTCCTGGAATTGGAGAAATAATTGGTGGTAGTCAAAGAGAAGACGATTTTGAAAAATTAAGTGCTCGTATAAATGAGCTTGGATTAAGACAAGAAGATTATTGGTGGTACTTAGATCTAAGAAGATATGGTGGATGTCCACATGCTGGATTTGGTTTAGGTTTTGAAAGAATGATGATGTATTTAACTGGTATGCAAAATATTCGTGATGTACTTCCATTCCCAAGAACTCCAAAAAATTGTGAATTTTAATATTTTAAAAGTTGCCAAAACATTGGCAACTTTTATTTTTATTTTATTCTACACTTTTTAAACTTTCTATCATATCTATTTTTTTCAACACAAAATGTATTATAAAGTTAACTATTATTGAAAATACAAATGTAATAACTGCTGAATATATATAGCTTATTGGCAATATATGTTTCATAAATCTTAGTGAATCTATTTCAATACTTGATATAATTCCACTTGTCAAAAATGTTCCAAAAACCAATCCTATTGCAATAGCAACTATTGTAAATATTATATTTTCCTTATTTATATAGTTATCTACCTCTTTATCATAAAAGCCTAATACTTTTAATGTTGCAATTTCTCTTTGTCTTTCTGCAATATTTATATTTGCCAAATTGTATAATACTACAAATGCAAGTAATGCTGATGCAACTATTAAAATTATAACAACATAATTCATAGTATTAAGCATATCACTTACTGATTTCATCAAGCTACTTATTACAGATACAGATGCAACACCTTCTATATTTAATATTTCTTGTGATATATTATTTTGAACATCTTCACTCAAATTTTCATTTGTATTTGCAAATATCATATTTGTTTTATATTGTTTTATATTATTTTCATAAAATGTCTTTGACATAAATACATAATGTCCAACATAATTTTTCATTATATCCTTTACCTTGAATTTATAGCTTATATCATCACTATCTATAAAGGCAATTTCATCACCAATATTTGCTCCTATCATATCTGCAATTTTATCAGATATAATAATTCCATTATCATCTAAACTTACCTTTTCTCCTGTTTCAGGATTTGTTAAATTAAAGGCATTATTTAGGTCTTCAATATTTTTTGGTACAAATACAGTAACATTATAATTCTTTTCTCCTAGTTTGGCTGTAGTTGCACATATTTCAGTATAGTTTTGTATGTTTTCATTGTTTGAAAAATATTCATTAAGTTCCCCTAATCCTTTTGTATTTGTTAAAGATATTGATAAATCATAACTAAATATTTTTCTAAATTGTACTGATGGAATATCAATTACTGAATCTTTTATTCCAAATCCTGTTAGCATAAGTCCAGTACATCCAGCAATACCTATTATAGTCATAATAGCTCTTTTTTTGTACCTGAATATATTTCTTGCAGTTACCTTTTGGGAAAAGTTAAATCTTTTCCATATAAAACCTATTCTTTCTAGTAATATTCTTTTTCCTTTTTTAGGTGGTTTTGGTCTCATCAAAACAGCTGGCATTTGTTTCAATTCATTTGTTGCAACAATTATTGTAGCTCCACCTATACATATAAACGCAATTATTATTCCAATCAATCCAATTTCTACTCTATATATGCAATAAAATTCAGGCAAATTATATATCATAGCATATAACGTCCAAACAATGTTTGGTAATAAATATAATCCAACTGTCATTCCAAGAACTCCACCAATTATACAAGCAAATAACGAGTAGATTATATATTTTGAAATTATTTGCATATTGGTATAGCCCATTGCTTTTAATGTACCTATTTCTACTCTTTCTTCTTCAATCATTCTGGTCATAGAAGTTAAACTTATTAAAACTGCAACTAAGTAAAATATTACTGGGAACATTTTAGAAATGTTCGACATTGTTTTTATTGCATCAAATATGTTGTTATATCCTGTATTATCAAGTCTATCTTGAACATACCACTTACCTTTTTCTATTTTCTTAACATCTGCTTTTGCATCATTTAGTTTATCTTGAGCCTCTTGTATTTTAGTATTTGCTTCTTTTTTAGATTTTTCAAATTCTTTTTTATTTTTTGCTAATTCTGATTTCGCATTTTGTATTTTAGTTTTACTTGAATTTATTTCTTTTTGTGAAGCCTCAAATTTTGCATTAGCAGTCTTTTTATTATTTTCTAATTCTGTTTTTTGTTTTTGTAGTTCTGTTTTAGCTGTTTCTATTTCTGCTAATCCGCTTCTTAATCTGCTCTTGTACTTCCTGCGGCAAAAACTCCATCTGTTCTTTTTGACTATTAAGCTCTTTTTCTTTTTGTAACAAAGCTTCTTCTGCTTGTTTTAATTTTTCTTCCGCTTCTTTAAAAGTCTTCTCTGTTTCCTGTTTCTTTTTAGCTAATTTCGCTTCTCCATTTTTTATACTATTTTCAGATGACGCAATTTGGTTCTCAGCATTTTTTATTTTCTTTTCAGCATCATTTAATTCCTTTTGTACTTCTGCCTTTTTATCATCAAGTTCTTTTTGCGCATCATTTATTTTCTCATTTGCTTCATCAACTAAAGAATTATATCTTTCATCTTCTCTTTCTTGTTTTATACCTTCTATTTTATCAATTACAGGATTAACTAATTCTAAGTAACCATCACTATTAGTTACTTGTTCTTTTGCTCCAGCAACAGTAACATACATTCCTGTATAATAGTCTAAGTTTATTACATTATCTTTAGTATAAATATAGAAATTAACTGTTCCATTACCTATTGATGTATTTCCTCTTTCACTAGATATATACATAGGTGAATCTACTATTCCAACTATCTCAAATTCTTTTTTAGTAAATATGTCATTATCGTCAGAATCTTTATCATTATTTTCTAATACTATTTTTTTACCTATATATTTTTCTGCTCCTGTACCTGTACGAACAATAGCATTATCTAATAGACACTCATTATCATTTTCTATTTTCCTTCCTGCTATCACTACTGGAGTATTAACATTTTCATTGTACTCAATTACTTTACAAACACTTTCTTTATCATCTATTTTTACCATAGAATCTTTTGTTTGTATTCCATAAGCATTTTCAACACCATCTATATTTTTAATAGCTTGTATGTCATCATCTGTAATTCCTAATGTTGATATTATGTTTATATCATAAAAATTACTTTTATCTGCATACTTATCTAAACTATCTAGCATATCTGGACTTGTTGCAACTAAACCTGCAAAAAATCCCACTCCTAAAAATGCCATAACAAGCATTGATATAAATCTTCTTTTATTTTTACTTATCTCTCTAAAATTATTTTTCAATAAAGATTTTTTCATTTTCTTCCTTACCATTCTATATTATCTATTGAAATTGGATTAGCATTTGTTTCAACACTTTCTGCTTTTCCATTTTTAAAACGTATAACCTTATCTGCCATAGGTGTAATTGCAGCATTATGAGTTATAATTATTACAGTCATATTTTCGCTTTTTGCCATTTCTTGTAATAACTTTAATATGCTTTTTCCTGTTTTGTAATCTAATGCACCTGTTGGTTCATCACATAATAATAATTTTGGATTTTTAGCAATTGCTCTTGCTATTGCAACTCTTTGTTGTTCTCCACCTGATAATTGAGATGGAAAATTATCTTTTCTATCTGTTAGTCCTACCTTTTCTAATATGGTATCTACATCTAATGCATCTGCACACATTTGTGTTGCAAGTTCTACGTTCTCTTTAGCTGTTAAGTTTTGAACTAGATTATAAAATTGAAATACAAATCCTATATCATTTCTTCTATACTCTATTAGCTTTTTATTATTTAATTTTGATATTTCTTTATCATTTACAAATATTTGACCAGATGTAGCTTTATCCATTCCTCCAAGTATATTTAGAGTAGTAGTTTTACCTGCTCCACTAGGTCCTACTATAACAACAAGCTCTCCTTTATCAATACTAAAGTTAGTATTATCTAATGCTTTTATAGTTACTTCTCCCATTTTGTATTCTTTAACAACATTCTTAAATTCAATATATGACATACAAAATTTTCTCCTTCTTTTAAACTAGTTCTATATTTTATCATATAATATTCTAATCATAAATAACTTTCACAATCTTTTCACAAAATTAAGAAAAAAACTCCGTCCAAAAAACAGAGTTTCTTTCCTACT
>CAKOVW010000013.1 GCA_934122125.1 uncultured Clostridia bacterium
ATTAAAATACATAAAAAATGCAACTAAGTTAGTATTGTTATACTATACTTAATTGCATTTTGCAAGCAAAATCGTATTTCAAAATTCGACATATTTTTTATTGTTATACAGCAACTTTGCTTTATTTTTATATATAAATATTATTTTTCAATATATCCACTTGTTTTTTGAGTGTACATTTCATCTGTTACAGATTTATATTTTTCGCCTTTGTAGTCATCTGTAAAGCCATTATATGCTTTATAAATCTCACCTGTATCAGTGTTATAAACTCTTTCATATCCTAATGTTGCATCACTTTGTTTTTGGCTCATGATGTCATATGTTGTTTGTCTATTTTCCCATGCTTGCATATATGAATCAAATGCTGCTTGAATTGAAGCACTTAAAGCTAATGCTTGCTTAGTTTGTGCATTTCCATCATCTATTGTCTTTTTTACATAAGCATCACTAAATTCAATTGAATTAGCTGATTGTAGTAAAATATCTTTATAATCTATAAACTCATCTTTTGCAGAAGTTATTGACATTATATCATATACCATATAGTATAGCATATCTGTTCCACCTTGATATTGGTTTCCAAAGTTTACTATAGATGCCATAAACATACCTTCACCTTTTTTATTGTTATCTCCTGTAAATGTGGCCCTCAATACTTTACTATCTAATGCAACACTTTTCATAGATGCTTTAGAATCAAACTCTTCCAATTTTGTAAAATTATTAAATTTAGGAAAATTAAATGTACTTAATGTTGGTTCAACTGAATTCATATATGAACCTATCTCATTAAACTTTTGGTAAAATCCTTCTGTTGTCGGTTTTTCTAAAACTACTGCATCTGCGAACACTTTGTATTGACTATTGTTTCCACTTAGCTTATAGTAGTTTTGCCAAAATGCTTTTCCTGCTGTACTCTTTAGTAGTGGTTGCATTTTTAACATTAAAAATATTTGATTATTTGTTTCATTTGGGTCATACACTTTAATTGCATAATACATTCCTGTTCCACCAGTTTCCACTTTCCAACCTTGTGGTTTTTTCATTGAAAATTCACTTGTTGCATAATCCTCCAATGTTAGTTTGCTTGCTGCATTTGCTACTATTTTTACATTATCTTGTCCTTTAACTATTCCACCATTATTGTTATTCTGCTCTGTATTGTTTTTATTCTGTTCTGTATTGTTTTTATTTCTTGTCATTAAATATCCTCCTCCAAATACAATTACAAAAACTACTATAATGGCTATTATCCAATTTCTTTTATTTTTATCCATAATATTTTCCCCCTCTTTGACTATTATACTATAGATTAAATATAAAAATCTAGTTTTTCTATTATTTTTACCAATTTTTCCATGACTATTCGGTAGTTGCTTTTTTTATTTTTTTATGCTATTATAAAAAATAATTAACGGAGGTTTAGTATGACTTTTAGCGAACAATTAAACAAATATATAGAACAATTTAATTGTTCTTCTCAAGATATAGTAGCAACTTCTGGCTTATCTTCTGCAGTTGTTAGTCGTTATCGTAATGGAGAACGAACTCCAAGTATAAAGAGTAAGCAACTTGAACAGCTTGTAAAAGGCTTATATTCTATTGCTACTGATAAAAAAATTAATATTTCACAAGATGAGATTTATAACAATTTGGCTAATACTTTAAATGATGTATTTATTGACTTTGAGCAATTAAGTAAAAACTTTAATGAAATAATTTCTTCTTTAAATATTAGTGTTGCTGATTTAGCTCGTTCTATTGGGTATGATGCTTCTTTCTTATCTAAAATTCGTACAGGAAGTAGAAATCCAGCAAAACCAAAGGATTTTATAGCATCTGTGTGTAAGTTTATAGTAGCAAAGTACACTTCTCAAGCTAATAAAGAAACTATTGCTTTACTTATTGGTTGCAAAGTTGAAGATTTAAAAGATTCTAATTATTTAACTAAATTAGAAAATTGGTTTTCTACTAATACATCTCCTGATTCAAATTCTATTAGTAACTTTCTTAAGAATTTAGATGAGTTTGATTTAGGACAATATATAAAAGCTATTCATTTTGATGAAATGAAAGTTCCTTTTGTTCCTTTTTATAAATCTGCATCAAAAAATTATTATGGTATAGAAGAAATGAAAAAGGGAGAATTAGACTTTTTTAAAGCTACAGTTTTTTCAAAATCTGAAGAACCTGTTTTTATGTGCAGTGATATGCCTATGGAAGATATGGCTAAAGATGTAGACTTCGGTAAAAAGTGGATGTTTGCTATTGCAATGACATTAAAAAAAGGCTTGCATTTAAATATTATCCATAATTTGGACAGACCCTTTAATGAAATGATGTTAGGCTTAGAAAGTTGGGTTCCTATTTATATGACAGGACAAGTTTCTCCTTATTTTCTAAAAGGTATTCCAAATTCTGTATACTGCCACTTTAATTATGTTTCAGGTGCTGCCGCCCTTACAGGAGAATGTATAAATGGGTATCATGATAAAGGAAAATATTATTTAACAAGTTCTAAAAATGATATTGCTTATTATAGAGAAAAAGCTAAATGTTTGCTTAGCAAAGCTACACCACTTATGGAAATTTATAGAGTAGAATCCAAAAATGCTTTTTCTGTATTTATGGCTTCAAGTGCCAAAATCGATTGTCCTCGTAGAAGAATAGTATCTTCATTGCCAATTCACACTATATCAGAAGATTTGCTTTTAAGAATTTTAAAACGCAATAATATTTCTGAATCAGATACACAAAATATATTAAACTCAGTAAATGGACAAAAGAATTTAATAAAAACTGTGTTAAATTCAAACGTTTTTGAAGATGAAATAACAGAACTTTCAAAAGAAGATTTTGAAGCGTTTCCACCAACACTTTCTTTGGCAGATAGTTTTTATGATGGAAAAGTTTTATATAACTATGACGAATATTTAGAACATTTAGAATTAACTAAAGAATATGAAAAAAAAGTTAATAACTATAAATTAAATACTAATTGTTACCATACTTTTAGAAATATTCAAATTCTATTTTGTGGAAAGGAATGGGTTATGATTTCAAAGGCTAGTAGCCCTTCTATACATTTTGTAATTCACCATCCAAAGTTAAGAGATGCTATTGAAAATTTTATACCACCAATAGTTGAAAATTAAAAAAGTGCTATATGAAATCATTAAAGTTCATATAGCATTTTTAATATATGCCAATTCTAATAGCATAATTATTGTATGATATTCTTAATAAAATGTGTATAGCAAGCTAAATAAATAATTGAGAAACAAAATCCTCCCAATACATCACTTGCATAATGCACTCCTAAATAAATTCTACTAATTCCTACCGCTAATATTAATATTGATAACAATGTTATTGAAATCCATTTTATGTAATTATTTTTTACTTTTTTAAATATTAGATAAATTATTAGTCCATAAAATGCCATACTTGCCATTGAATGACCTGATGGAAAGCTAAATCCTGTTTCTTCTATTAGCCTGTATCCCTCTGGTCTTGGTCTATCAAAAATATTTTTTAACACTAAATTTAATATTGTACTTATTAAAATATTTACTGAAATTATTAGACCATATTTCTTGTTTTTTATAAATACTAAAATAGTTACACATAAGCCTGCTAATACTCCTGCGGAAGCCATTTCAGTAATTACTTTCATTACCTCTGTAGTGCTAGTTGTAATTGCCTTTGATACAATTGAATATACTTTCATATCAAAACTTTGTATTTCGTTATCAAATATGTCCTCAATTACAAACATTAAAATGATTACGCAAATTATTGCTATTATCCACTTTATGTTTTGTTTTGCAGTATCAGTAATTTTATTCATACACTTTTCCTCTCTAAATTTGGCAAATAACCGCCTTTATCTTTATCCCTTGTTCTGAAAACATTTTTTCATGTTCTGTTTCAATATTTTCCCAAAAATCCGGCTCTTTTTGCAAATCTCTTGTAATTTTTTCAATTTTAAAACCTGCATTCTCAAAATAATGTATACTTTCTTCAAATAAATTATCATCATCTGTCTTAAAATAAATTTTTCCATCAGGTTTTAAAAATTCTTTGTAATGTTCAAGTTGCCTTGTGTATGTCAATCTCTTTTTGTGATGTTTACCTCTTGGCCAAGGATTGCAAAAATTTATATATATGCCATCAACAAAATCTTGTTTATTTAAAATTAGCAAAATTCTTTCAATATCAAAACGAGTAAGTATAATGTTATCTACCTCTCTATTTCCTTGAGTATATACTTCTTCAACTTTTCTCTTTGCTAATCCAAGCATTGGATCTACTAAATCAATAGCCAAATAATTATTTTCTGGATGTAAGAATGCTTTTTGTGATATAAATCCTCCCTTTCCACAACCAAGCTCTACAAACAATGGTTGCTCTGGTCTTGCATACTCATTTTTCCAATTTCCTATTATTTCTTCTGGATGCTCTCTATAAAATTTACTTTCTTCTAACTCTTTTCTCGCCCATGGCTTATATCTAATTCTCAATTTTTTCTCCTTAACGTCCTTAAACTGACAAGAATTTGCTTTCTAGTTCCGCATTATGATATATTGTTATTGCTTTTGGTATAATTTTTATTTCAAATTTTGTATTTTCTATTGTTTCTCCATCTACATTAAATCTAATTGGTTCTTCTGATGTTACTGTTATATTGTTAGTTTTAAAGTGGTTTGTTCTTTTGTCCTGCTCAAGTTTTCCCTTTTTTAATTTTAAAAGTAAATTTATAATTGATGGCAATCTTAGTTTGTTTATATAATATACATCAAAATAGTTATCCTCTAAACTTGCTTTTGGAGATATGTTATACCCTCCGCCATAATATCTACCATTACAAATACTAAGTATTGTAAAGTTTCCTTTTTCATCTTTTTCTTGTGATTTAAAGTGTATTTGTTTAAATTTAAAATGTGTAAAAGTGTACAAAATACTTGCTGTGTATAGATTTTTTACTTTTACGTTTTTCTTCTTCATTAAAGGTACATTGTTAGCCACCTCTGCGTCAATTCCAACACATGCAATATTTAAAAAATATTTTCCATTTATTACACCAACATCTGATTTTATTTCTGTTTTACCAAGCTCTTTTACAGTACGATAAAAATCATTGCCTGAACCTGC
Organism: uncultured Clostridia bacterium; assembly: GCA_934122125.1. Classification (GTDB taxonomy): domain Bacteria; phylum Bacillota; class Clostridia; order TANB77; family CAG-508; genus CAG-273. Next base: position 5,158 of record CAKOVW010000013.1, read on the forward strand.
TGGTATTATTCCTATTTTGTTTTTAGTTCCTACAACTCCATTTAATACCTCTGATATGGTTCCATCTCCACCAACAGCATATATAATATTTTCTTCATATTTGTAACTTTGAGCTAATCTAGTAGCATCTCCTTGTGCTAAAGTATAACATACTTCATATTCTAACTGCTTTTCTTTGCATATTTTTTCAATATTGCCTATTATTTTCATTGCATTTCCTTTTGCTGACTCTGGATTAACTATAAATATATACTTCATTTTACCACCTATATTCTCTTTAATAATAGTTCTGTTATTACTTCTGTTAGTACTGTATTTGCCTCTGTTGTATCCATGTTAGTTACATCTATTGGTTCCCCAAATTCTATTGTTAAACCTCCAAACGGCCTATATTTTCCTGTAATTGCAAATGGTATTATTTTTGCATTAGTTTTTTTAGCTAATAATGTAGTACCTTTTCTTAATGGTAATAGTAATTGATCTGTTTTGTTTCTAGTTCCTTCTGGAAATATACCTATTGATTTTTCAGCTTTTAATAATTGTATTGCACTTCTAAAAGATTCTTTATGTAATTTTCCAACATGTACTGGCAATACTCCGTAAACTCTTAAAAAATGGACCTAGTATACTATTAGTGTAAACATCTTTTATAAAAAAGTGTATTACCCTTTTAGTACAACTACCTACTAAAACAGGGTCAGGGTATGCCTTATGGTTTCCTGCTAAAATTATAGGCCCATCTTTTGGTATCACTTGTTTATTTATTACTTTTGGTTGGTATATAATTTTTAATAATAATATTGCTAGTGGTCTTAAAAACTTGTAATTCCACTCTGGTACCTTTTTCATTTATACATCCCTTTCATTTTTATGGAGCACACTGTGCTTCGCTACAATTTTTCATAGACTACTTAACACTATCACTAATCATTACTACACATATGCTTTCTTGTTATTTCAAGTAAATCTAATGGTGTAAAACCTACTATTTGAATTTTTGAACGATCTTTTTTTATGTGTTCTTCTAATATTTCTAATATTTTTTGCTTTGTTTCCTTTTTCTCCATATCTATATAATCAATAATTATAATTCCGCCAATATCTCTTAACCTAATTTGTTTTGCTATTTCAATAGTTGCTTCTTTATTTACTGTAAACACTGTTTGTTCCAAATCTTTATTTCCTATATATTTTCCTGAATTTACATCAATTGCAGTTAATGCTTCTGTTTTGTCAATAGTTATAAATCCTCCGCATTTTAACCAAATTTTACGATTATTGGCTTTTTCTATTTGTTCTTCTATATCATATATGTCTAACACATTTTGTTTTAATTCTAGCTTTACTTTTGTTTCAAGTCCTGTATCTTGTAGAAATTTTTGAACATATTCATTTACTTTAGGATTGTCTGTTATTATTCTTCCTAAATCCTGATCAATAATATCTGTTAATATTTTTTCAACAATTCCATTATTTGAATATAGCACCACTGGATTAAAATCACTTGTTTTTTCTAATGTCTTAGCTTTTTTTATTATCTCATTATATTGCTCTAAAACTCTTTCAATATCTTTTTGTATTAGCTCTTTTTCTTTTTCTTCCGCAGAAGTTCTTATAATAAGGCCAAAACCTTTGGGTAATACATCTTTAACTATTTCTGTTAGTCTTGCTTTTTCTTGGTCTTTTTCTATCTTTTTAGAAATTGTAATAAACTCTGAATTCGGCATTAATACTACAAATCTACCAGGAATAGTAATATGTGTAGAAACTCTTGCACCTTTTTTGTTTGTGCTATCTCTTTTTACTTGCACCAATATTGGCATTCCTGTATGTATATAACTTTTTATGTCATATTTACTTAATGTTTCATTCTTATTACCTGTTTCATTGCTTGCTTTAGGAATAATGTCCTTTATATGTATAAAAGTATTTTTTTCTACCCCAATATCAACAAACGCCGCCTGCATACCAGCTAGTACATTTTCTACTTTTCCTAAATATATATTTCCTTCTAGTCTTTTCTTGTCTGGTCTTTCCTCATATTTTTCAACTAATTTTCCATTTTCAACTAAAGCAACTACTTTATTATCTTGTTTGTCTTGACTAATTATTATTTCTTGCATCTTCATACCTTTCTATTGATGTTAATTTTAATATTAATTAAACTTATTCATAGTATTATCTATTCCGTGTTCAATATAATAAATAGTTGCATCCGCAGCTCTATTTATTCCTACTTCTAAAGTTTTATATTGTTCCTCATCTAATTTTCCTATAACATAATCTATTGCATTGTATTCATCTTCTGGTTTACCAATTCCAACTCTAATCCTTGGAAAGTTTTCTGATACCAATTCATGTACTACTGATTTTGCACCATTATGTGTACCAGGTCCGCCTTTTTTTCTTATTTTAATGCTTCCTGCTACAACATCCATATCATCATATATAACTATCACATTTTCTAATGGGATTTTATAAAAGTCTATAAATGGTTTAATAGCTTGTCCACTTAAATTCATATATGTTTGTGGTTTTAATAAGATAACTTTTTCATCTTTTATAATTCCATTTCCATATAACCCATTAAATTTTGTTCTTGAAACATCAATTTCACATTTTTTTGCTATTTTGTTAATTACATCAAATCCCATGTTATGCCTTGTATAGCTATATTCTGGCTCTGGATTGCCTAGTCCTACTATTAAATACATTTATTTTTCCTCTTTTTTCTCTTTATATTTTAAATTTTAACTTATCCCAAATCTCATTTGTTTTTAAATATTCATTATAATGCTTTTTTACATTTTTATTATACAACTCTAAATCCTTTAATAAAAAACTAAAATCTTCATTTTTAAATAATTTATTTAATTCAGGAATGCTTGCTTCCAATCTTATATAAGTTTCTTTCATTTTTTCTTGATAACTATCTGGTTGTGTTATATATTGAAATAGTGGCTTGTATTTTATCCAGCCTTTTGATGCTTGCATAAATCTTTTTGCTATCTGTTCATCTTCAGCTTTTATTTTTGTCAAAGTTTTTGGATACTTACATCTTAAAATATTGGTATATTTTAAAAATCCATCATGGAAATGATAAACTGGCACTCTTATTACTTTGGAAGCATTTAATTTTGTAGAAAAGAATGTATCTTCTCCTCTTGCTCCTTCTGGGTTATAAAAAGCTGGTATTTTATCAATATGTTTTAAGTTTAAGCATAATGTAGAACCTGCCACCCATTTTCCTATTCCGTCGCTTTCAATTTCATATGCACCTTTGCCATTACTAATTTCATTATCTGCATATGTAACTCCATTGTATTTTGTAAATTTTTCTTTTATTGAATCCCATGATATAATATCATTACTAATAGCCTCTATATATTGTCTAAATAGCTCTTCATCAATATCTTCGTCCAATTCTACATAAGGAATTGGTGAAATATATCCACAATGATGTCCTATTGTTAAATCTGCATTTTGTATATAATCATAATGTATACGCACATTATCTTGTTTCTTCCAAACAATTTCTTTTGAATTTTCATCTTTTACACAAGCTACAGGGTACTCATCATCATCCCAGAATAGCAAATAATCCATACCCTTTAACAAAGCATTATACATTAAAGTGTTTCTACCTTTAGCATGTCCATGTCCAAAAAACAAATTTGCTTCTTCCTTTGTTAGTATTTCCTTGCCTATTAGTACCTTTTTCATTTCTTCAACATCTTCTGGAGTAATATATTTAATTCTTATATCTTTATATACATTCGGAATTAACCCATAAAAATCAACCCTTGTTGTGTATTGATACCCTAAATCAAATAAAACAAAGGCTGTTAATTCAACTTTGTCATCTAAGTCTTTAAATTGATTTACTAATTGTTCATAAGTATTGTTTATTACTTTACATACATTAGGTCTTCCTGTTACAAACCCTAATCCAAATTTAATTGTCTTACCCATGATTTTCTCCTTAACATTTGTACTATAAATCAAAATCTAATTATAAAATTATATCATATTTTATGTTTTGTGTCAATTTTCAGTTTTGGTTGATTTCTAGCACATTTCAAGGCGTTTATCATTGATTTTTAGTCTTTAATTATTTAATTCATAAATTAAATTTTCATACGCATTTTTTGCTAACTCATTATTATACTTTTCATCAACATATTTTTCTAATATCCAGTTATGGATTGCTCCTGCAAATTCATTTATTTTTACATTTATTCCATTACTTTTTAATTTTTGCTCTAAAATATGTACATCTGGATTTAAAATATCATTTGTTCCTGTATAAATAATTAAATTATCAATTTGTTTTAGTTTTCCATAAATCGGACTCACTAGATAGTTTTGGGTATTTTCTTCTGTCTTTGCATAAAGTGTGCCAACTATTTTTAATAAACTTTTATTCAATTTTTTATCATTTTTTTGAACTTCATCTATCTCTGGGTTTGACATAGTTACATCTAACCATGGCGAAATTAATATTGTTTTGCTTGGTTGGTCAAATTTATTTTCTACTATTTTTTGCACAAGTGCTAGGCTCATCCCCGCTCCTGCTGAATCTCCCATTAGTATTAGATCTTCTTTATTAACTTTTTCTAATATTTTTTCATATAACGGTACAACCATATTAAACACATCTTCATAATTGTACTGTGGAGTCAAAGGGTAGTCTGGCACTATTATTGTAGCATTAGTATCTTTTATTATTTCATTAAAAAACAGCCAATGTTCTGTTTCTATTTCACCAACATAAGCTCCTCCATGTAAGTACAATATTACTTTTTTCTTCTTGTCAGTTTTAGGTGTAAGAACAAATACTTTTCTTTCTCCGAATTTTTCTTCAGATATATTATAATTTTTTTCTTGACTTGGCTTAGCATCTATGTTTCCTTTAAGCCAATAAACCAATCCTAATATTGTTCCTATTAAAACTGCAACTAAAATTATTCCAATTACTTTTAATAAATTTTTCTTCATCTTAATCTTCCTAAATATGAAATTTCCTTTTCAAATTTTCTGTTAGTGTTACTCTGCTCTTTATTTTTTGTTTTCTTTGCTTAATCATATTCATCAATGGTAATCCTTCTATCTTAGGATATAAATCATTTGCCTGTTTAGCATAAATGTCATTTGTTATAATCCTAGTCTTAATCCCTTGCTCCTCTAAAAACTCTGCCACATTCTTTTCAATGGTGTTTTCCTGCAATATAGACCCCACCGAAAATACCATATTATCTTTATATGAACAAATTGTGCATTTTATTTTTTCTGCCCTTTCTGGTGCAATTATAAAAAAGAAATTTTCTATATATTGCTCATATTCTGGCAAAAAATTCACCTTTCCTAAATTTGAAAACGTAGTAGTTGTGTATTTTTGAATTTCTCCATATATTATTTTTAATATTAACTTCTTCACAAAAAGTGGTATTATTCTTATTAAAATCTGATTTCCAAGTTTAACATTATGTGCCATTGTTTTGGCTAAACTTTCTTTTTGTAAGTTATCATGAAAAAATTCCCTTACATATTCTAATATTGTTTCAAAATTATTTAAATCTATTTTTTCAGCTTTTGCTACAACTGTCATATAAGTAAAAAAGTTTGTTATTGTATTAGAAGTAAAAAACTTTTTTAAGTTTACTGGTATACATACTTTTATGCTTTTTTTATCTTTAGTATTTTTCTGCTGTTTGTATATACAATATATCAATATAGCTGTAAAATACTCTGTTATTGTAACTTTAAGTTTTCTACAAGTTTTAATTACTGGCTTCAAATCAATAAATACTTGTGTAGTTCCAGATTGGTATGGTAGCAACTTTTTGCCTTTTAAAATATATGCTCTCCCTGTATTGTCTTTAAAGTGTAATTTTTTATCATAATTTTTTAAATAGCTATCTTCTACATCTTGTACTTGTGATTGTATTTTTTTACCTGAAAATTTTTCATTGAATTTATGACATAAATTCAAATATTCATATACTATTGTCTTTACAAATTCTGTAGCTGTATTTCCATCTGTTAAGGCATGAAAAACCTCTACATTTATTTTGTTTTTATAATAAGAAACCCTAAATAAATATCCATTATTGGTACTATACCCTATGTATCTACATGGATATCTATCTTCTGGGTATACTATAATTTCTCTGTTATTTTCTTCTAAATAATACCAAAAAAATCCTGTTCTTAATCTAACTTTAAAATTTGAAAATGTTGTAAGTGCCATTTCTGTAGCTTTTTTTAGTTTTTGTGGTTCTATGTTTTCCGTTAGTACTACAGACACACGAAATATAGTACTGAATTTTTTTGTTGATATTATTGGAAATAGTTTTGCTGAATTATCTAATCTTCTCCACTTAACCTTTTTACTGTTATTCATAAAATCTCCTTTAAAATAACTCTTCTATTTTATATTCCTTTTCTAATTTATCATTTAAATACAATTTAGTAACTAATTCTAGTTCTTTTAACCTTTCATTTGAAATATTAAATGAAAATATTTTTTTAGCATCTGCCAATACTATGTATTGAATTGCTGTTCTAGTTGAGTCTGATATATTAATTGCACTTTTATCTATTTTACCACATGTTGTGCATTTCAAGCAATTATCTTTTAGACTAAAATAATTAAGATTTTCTTGCGTTTTGCAATTTGTACATTTTCTTATTTCTGGCATAAAGCCTAGTAGGCAACAAAGTCTTAACCTAAATACAGAAATTACAAAATCCAAATCTTTTTCCGCTTCTGAAATCATATATAAAGTATTTAAATACAATTGCAAAATTTTATATGTATTTTGATTTTCATCTGTTACATCATTTATTATTTTAGTAACATATGAAGCATATTTAAGTTTATCTAAATCTGTACGAATATTATAAAAAACCTCTATTGTATCACACGAATTTATATGGTAACTATTACTGCTCTGATATAGTAAATACTCTCCAAAGCACAAAAATTGAGTGCCTGACATTAAAAGGCTTTTTGGTCTTCTAGCCCCTTTTGCCGCACACCCAATTTTACCATTTGGAGTAAGTATAGTTACCATTTTATCAAAATCATTCATGTTACTTTCTGAAAGGATTATCCCTTTCGTTTTCAATATTCCCATATTGCGTTTCCTCTACATTTTTAGCTATGTTTTGCTTTGTATTTTTTTCTATGTTCTCTACTTGAATTAATTCCATAAATGTGTCAATGTTTCCTGTCTGTTTAAAAGTATTCCATGCTAAGTCCTTAATTTGCTTTTCCATCATGTACACATCATCTCCTGTTCTAGAAGTTTTACTTCTAACTTTATCTTTCGCTTCTTTTTTAATTTTATACTGGTATAATTTGTAAAAATACTTTTCTTACAGAATTAATCCGTATTTTTAAATAACTTTACAAATTTATCATTGTTTATCCAATCCTCACGAACTTTCACCCACAACTGTAAATTCACTTTATCTTGTAATTCCTTTTCCAAGTCTTCTCTAGCATAAGTACCAATTTTTTTAAGCATAGACCCATTTTTGCCAATTATTATACCTTTGTGAGAATCTCTTAGACAATAAATTGTAGCTTCTATATTAAAAATAGGTTCATTATCTCTAGTCTTTCCCCTTTTCATTTTTTCTATTTCTACAAATATTCCATGAGGCACCTCATCTTGTAAAAGTTTTAATGCCTTTTCGCGAATTGTTTCAGAAGCTATATCTCTTAAAGTTTGGTCAGTATACTCATCTATATCATAATATGCAGGGCCTTCTTTTAAGTTCTTTTCTATTTCTTCTAATATAACATCTGTATCTTTTGCCTTTAATGCTGAAATAGGAATAATAGCTTTAAAATTATACTCATCTTTAAACAACTCTATTAATTTAAAAACTTGCTCCTTATTAACCAAATCAATTTTATTAATTATTAAAATTGTATCAGCCTTTGCCTCTTTAATTTTATCCAAAATCATTTGGTCGCCTTTTCCAATTCCGTCTGATGTAGCCTCTACAACAAACAAAAGCACATCAGCATCTGGTATACTATCCCAAGCTGTTTCATTCATAGTATTGCCTAACTTTGACTTTGGCTTATGAATTCCAGGTGTATCTGTAAATATTATTTGTGAATTTTTTCTATTCACTATTGCTTTAATAGCTGTTCTTGTAGTTTGTGGTTTATTTACAACCACAGCTACTTTTTGACCAACCATATCATTTAATATACTTGATTTTCCTACATTTGTTCTTCCAACAATTGCTACAAATCCTGATTTAAACTTTTCCATATCTTCTCCTAATTATATTTTTACTATATCCATACCTAGAGATTATATGTAGAACGCAGGCAACTTTGTCTATGCGGAACGGAGTACTAGAAATTGTTTTGAGGCGAGTAGGGAATCTCGGTCATACTGAGGGCGCTACGAGCCGAATACTACAATTTCTTTCGCAGTGCAGTCTGACAGTTGCAAGTGGCACATATAATTTCTAGGTATTTATTATATTAAATTAATATATAATTCAAAATATTCATCATGCCAAAATTATATTACTATTATAATACAAATTTTGTAGAAAAATGTAAATAAATTTACACTTTTTTTCTACTATTTTTACTTGACAAATTTATATTTATCTTTTTTAGAATAATGAGTATGTAATAACTTGTGAGCTAACTCTCCATTAGGTTCACCTAGAAAATCTTTGTAAATTTGCTTTAATACTGGATTTTCGTGTGATTTTCTAATAACACTTTTTTCATCAATTGAATACATTGCTTCTGCACGTTTTTTGTGCACATCAACTTCTTCTTGAATTTTGGCACTTTTTATAGGTTGACCTCCACCTGTAATGCATCCACCCGGGCAAGCCATAATTTCAACAAATTGATAATCTGCTTTGCCAGATTTTATTTCTTCCATAACAGTTTGTGCATTTGCTAATCCATGTGCTACTGCAACTTTTACTTTTTTATCTCCAAGCTCTATTTCTGCTATTTTTATTCCATTTTCTCCTCTTACTTGTTCAAATTCAATTTTATTTAGTGGTTTTCCTGTTACAATTTCTGAAACACTTCTAAGAGCTGCTTCCATAACTCCTCCTGTTACTCCAAAAATTGCAGCTGCACCTGTTGCTTCTCCCATTGGATCATCAAATTTGGCACCTTCTAAATTTACAAAATCTATTTTGGCTTGTTTAATCATTCTGGCAAGTTCTCTTGTGGTAATAACTGCATCAACATCTTGCTTCATTTCTTCTCTTTGTCTTTCATATTTCTTAGCAATGCATGGCATTACAGATACTACAAACACTCTATTTGGGTCTAAACCCTCTTTTTTAGCATAATATGATTTTAGTAATGCTCCAAACATTTCGTGTGGTGATTTACAGCTAGATAAATGACTTATATTTTCTGGATAATTCATTTCAACATATTTTACCCAGCCAGGGCAACATGACGTTATCATTGGTAAATTATCATTGTTTTGTAGCCTTTTTATAAATTCTGTGCTTTCTTCAACAATTGTAAAATCTGCTCCAGTATTTGTATCAAATACTTTATCAAACCCAATTTGTTTTAGTGCATTTACCATTTTTCTTTCTACATTTGTGCCTATTGGCATTCCAAATTCTTCTCCAAGTGCTACTCTTATAGATGGAGCTGTTTGTACTATTACATAAGTATCTTTATCTTTTATTTTTTCCCACACAATTTGTGTAGAATCTTTTTCTGCTAAGGCTCCTGTAGGACAGACTTCTATACATTGTCCACAAAGAGTACAATTTACATCATTTAAACTATTATGTCCAACTGTTGATACACATGATTTAAAGCCTCTTTCTGTTACACCTATAGCTCCTATTTTTTGTACCTTATTACACATTGAAACACATCTTCTACATAATATACATTTATTAGGGTCGCGTACAATAGCTGGAGATTTATCATCTATTTCGTAAGTATTTTTTACTCCCTCATATACAGTTTTTTCTTTATCAAATTTTTTTATAAGGTCTTGTAACTCACAGTTTTCATTTCTTACACAATTTTCACAATCTTGATGATGATTAGATAATATTAAGTCTAACATAGTTTTTCTAGCTTCTAAAACTTCTGGTGTTTTAGTATATACAATCATTCCATCTTCTACTTTTTGAATACAAGAAGTAGCAAAACCTCTTTTGCCTTCTACCTCTACAAGGCACATTCTGCAATCACCAATTTCATTTATTTCTTTTAAATAGCATAATGTTGGAATGTCTATACCTAGTTTTGCTGCGGCTTGTAAAATTGTCGTACCTTCTGGCACTTCTATATTTTTACCATCTATTGTTAAATTTATCATATATGTTATCCTCCTATCGCATGAAAAGGACAAACATTCAAACACGTTCCACACCTAATACACTTTTCTTCATTAATATGATGTGTTTTGCCTGATTCTCCAGTAATTGCCTGTACTGGGCAATTACGACTGCACATTGTACATCCTCTACATTTTTCTGGATTAATTTGTATTTTAACTAGTGCCTTGCACTCATTTGTTTTACATTTTTTCTGTTCTATATGTTCTATATATTCTTCTCTAAAATATTTTAAAGTTGAAAGTACTGGGTTCGGTGCTGATTGTCCTAATCCACATACAGAAGTTTTTTGTATAATATTTGCTAATTCTTCTAGTTTTTCTAAATCTTGTTTTGTTGCCTCTCCATTAGTTATTTTTTCTAGTATCTCAAGCATTCTCTTAGTTCCGATTCTACATGGTGTACATTTTCCACAAGATTCATCTACTGTAAAGTCTAAATAAAACTTAGCAATATTTACCATACATTTTGTATCATCCATTACTATAAGTCCACCTGATCCCATCATTGAGCCTATTTGTTTTAATGATTCATAATCTATTGGTGTATCTAAATGTTCTTTTGGAATACAACCACCAGATGGTCCACCTGTTTGTGCTGCCTTAAATTCTCTATTATTTGGTATTCCTCCACCAATATCATAAACAATTTCTCTTAATGTTGTTCCCATTGGCACTTCTACTAAGCCAATATTTACAACATTTCCTCCTAATGCAAATACCTTTGTTCCTTTTGAAGTTTCTGTTCCAATACTTGAATACCACTCTGCTCCATTTAATATTATTCTTGTTACATTTGCATAAGTTTCAACATTATTTATTAATGTTGGCTTACCCCATAAACCTGAATTTGCAGGATATGGTGGTTTTAATCTCGGTTGCCCACGTTTTCCTTCAATAGATTCTAAAAGTGCTGTTTCTTCTCCACATACAAAAGCTCCTGCTCCTAATCTAACATCTATATCAAAGCTAAACTCTGTTTCAAATATATTTTTTCCAAGTAGTCCATATTCTTTTGCTTGTTTTATTGCTACTCTAAGTCTATCTACTGCAATAGGGTACTCAGCTCTTACATAAATATATCCCTGGTCTGCTCCAATAGCATAACCCGCAATTACCATTGCTTCTAATACTGAATGTGGATCTCCCTCTAAAATACTTCTATCCATAAATGCACCTGGGTCGCCCTCATCTGCATTACATACTATATACTTTTTTTCTGATTTTACTGCTTTAGTTAATGTCCATTTCTTACCAGTTGGAAAACCTGCTCCACCTCTACCCCTTAGTCCTGAGTCTTCAATTGTTTTAATTACTTCATCTGGAGTCATTTTTAAAAGTACTTTTTCTAATGCTTTATACCCATCAAAAGCTATATATTCATCAATATTTTCCGGATCAATTTTTCCGCTATTTTGAAGAGCAATTCTTTTTTGCTTTTTATAAAATGTTAAGTTGTCTAGTTTTTTTACTTTAGTTCCATCTATATCTTTGCATAATAATCTCTCAACTATTTCACCATTTATAATATGTTTTTGTATAATTTCTTCACAGTCTTCTGGTTTTACCATTGCATAAAACGTATCTTCTGGTCTAATAATTACTATTGGTCCTTTAGAACATAACCCAAAACATCCAGTTTGAATTACACGTACATTTTCTAACTTTTTTTCTTTTATAATTCTTCTAAAATTCTCTATAATTTGAGTAGACTTTGATGAAGTACATCCTGTTCCATGACATACTAAGATATGTTTTTCTCTTCCCGCAACTGTACTATCTACTCTAATATTTAGTTCTTTTCGTTTTTCTTCTCTTATTTTTCTTATCTCTTTTAAAGTTTTCAAACTATTACTCCTTTCTTATTTTGTCATTAATTCATCTAAAACTTCATCAAGTTTTTTTACAGTTGCTTTTCCATAAACTTCTCCATTTACAGTAAACACTGGTGCTATTCCACATGCTCCCAAACAACGAGTATTGTCTATTGAAAATTTTCCATCTTCTGTTGTTTCTCCCTCTTTAATATTTAATCTTTCTTTTACTCTGTTTAGCAATTTTTCTGAACCTTTTACAAAACACGCTGTTCCTAAACATATAGAAATTGTATATTTACCCTTTTGCTCTAGTGTAAATCTAGAATAAAATGTAATTACTCCATAAATTTCTGCCATTGATATATTTAAATATTCTGATATTTCTTTTTGTGCAATTTGAGGAATATAGCCATATTTCATTTGTATATCATTTAATATTGGTATCAAATTATCTTTTTCTATTGTATATTGATTTACTATTTCTTTTACTTCTTGCATTAATTTTTGTTCTACACAATTCATCTTACTAATTCCTCCTAATAAATTTATATTTTATTTTTCAAATTTATTATATCAAAACAGTTATTTTTATACAACAAAATGCGACAAAAAAACTATGCAATTTCAACTAATCAAATTGCATAGTTTTTATTATTTATATTACCTCTTTAATTTCATTGTAAATTTTTTCTTCTACATTTTGTATTGCAACTGTATTTGCCTTTTTAGCCATCTCTTGCAAAATTTGGGGCTCTTTTACTAAATTTGTTATCGTACTATTTAACTCATTTGCTGTTAAATTTTTATCTAATATAATTTTAGCAGCTCCCACATTTTTTAATACTTTTGCATTATATTCCTGATGATTTTCAGTTGCAAATGGAAATGGAATAAATATTGCTGGCACACCAACATTTGCTATTTCTGTTATTGTCATTGCTCCACTTCTTGAAACTACTAAATCTACAATATTCATTATTTCTTCCATATTATATATATATGGAACTATACTAACATTTTCAATATTGTCAATTTCTATAGCATATTTTTCTTTTAGTTCATTTTTTATTTTTTCATATTGAGCAGGTCCTGCCGCCCACAAAATTTGGTAATCTTGATTTTGCTTTTTAGATATTATTTCTAATAAACTATCATTTATGCTTTTGGCACCTTGGCTTCCTCCAAAAAATAATACTATTGGTTTATTATCATTTAGTCTATTTTCTTTTAATAATTGTTGTTTTCTAGAGCTTGATATTGTTATTTTTTTTACTTTAGTAGGAGTGCCTGTAACAATTACCTGTTTTGCTTTTGGCAATCTTGCTTTTGCATCTCCAAAACCTACCAATATTTTATTTGCTCTAGTTGATAACATTTTTACAGCCACACCTGGAAACGCATTACTCTCATGCAATACAAGTGGCACTTTTTTCTTTTTAGCAGCCATACCAACAGGTACACAAATATATCCACCTGTTCCTAATACTACATCTGGTTTAAATTGTTCTATTATTCGCTTAGCCTCTTTTATAGAGTGAAAAGTTTGATACACTTTTTTCATATTTTCTAACGATATTGTTCTATCAAATCCATAAGCATTTATATGCTTTAGTTCATACCCTGCTCTAGGAACCAAGTCATTTTCTAATCCACGATTAGTTCCTATAAATATTATTTCTGAATCTGGTTCTTTTTCTTTTATTTTATTAGCTATTGCTATTCCTGGGTTTATATGTCCTCCGGTTCCAGCTGCAGCTATTATTACTCGCATTTATGTTCCTCCTTTATACTTTTGAGCCTGCTCGTGAAATATTTAGTAAAATACCGCATACTACACAATAAAATAAGTAAAGCTGTTCCTCCATAACTAAAGAATGGTAATGGTATACCTGTATTTGGCATTGATGAGGTAACAACTGCTATGTTTAATACAACTTGCACTGCAACTAAACTAATTATTCCTGTAGCAAGCAAACTTCCAAACATATCTGGTGCTTTAATTGCAATTAATACCCCCCTCCAAATTAAAATTCCAAATAATATTAATATAATTAAACAACCCACAAATCCAAGTTCTTCTGCTATAACTGCAAATATAAAATCATTTTGTGGCTCTGAAATCCATAAGTATTTTTGTTTACTCTCTCCTAGTCCTACTCCAAACAATCCACCTGAACCTATTGCATATAAACTTTGAACTACTTGCCATCCTGTTCCTGTAAGGTCTTGCCATGGATCTAAGAATGAAACAATTCTTCCCAAACGGAAGTTGTCGCCTGTTCCTCCTGAACTTATTTTATATATTACATATGATAGTAATCCTCCTCCTGCTACCGCTCCTGCAATTATAAAGTATAACAACCTCGCTCCTGCAATTATCATCATTATACAACTAACCATTGCTATAATTAACGAAGCACTCAAGTGGTTTTGTATAAAATATAATATTGCAATTGGTGGAACTATAAAACACAATGGCTTTACAAATCCTTTCCAAAAGTCTTTTAATTCATCTTTATGTTCTGTTAAATATCCTGCATAAAATACTATTAATCCAATTTTTGTAAGCTCAGATGGTTGAAATTGACCTATAACTGGTATTGCTATCCATCTTTTAGCTCCATTTCCTTCTATTCCTAACCCTGGTATCATTACTAGTGCTAATATTGCAACAGATAATACATAAATTATCTTATACATTTTTTTATATATTCCATAATTTATCTTTGAAAAGAAAAACATGCAAAATATTCCTAATATTGCAGCTAAGAGTTGTCTACTTGCATATGAATAGCTCTTACCTGTTTCTGCTAATGCTGATGGTGCTGAAGCTGATAATACCATTACTATTCCTAATGCTAATAATATAAATATTATTGCACATAGTATAAAGTCAAATGGTTGATTTATAAAGTTTGCGGTTTTCTTTTTTGTTTTCTGCATTTTCTATTTTCCTTTCCTATATTAATAAATCTCCTCTATATAGCAAGTAACCCAACTATACAACAAACAAGAGTTATTAAACTAAACACTGATACTATCTTGTTTTCGTGCCAACCTGATAATTCAAAATGATGGTGTATTGGTGTCATTTTAAATATTCTTTCACCTGTTTTTTTGAAATGTTTAACTTGTATAATTACTGACAATGTTTCAATTACTGGTACTAGAGCTATTATTATCAATAGTAATGGCATTTTTAAATAAAGTGCCATACTTGCAATTGCTCCTCCAAGTAATAATGAACCTGTATCTCCCATAAATACCTTTGCTGGATGTAGGTTAAATATTAAAAATCCTAAACATGCTCCAATTAATATAGCTCCAATTATTGTTATTTCCTTTACTCCAAATATAATACCTATTACAGTTAAGCATGTAATTATTATTGTTGTAACACTTGTAGAAAGCCCATCTATTCCGTCTGTTAAGTTAACTGCATTTGTAGTTGCTAGCATTACCACTACTGAAAATGGTATATATAACCATACTGGAAGACTTATAGAAGTTTTAAAAAATGGAATATATGTATCTGTTCCTAAATGTAATATTTGTGTTAAATACAAGCTAAATCCAACAGACACTATTAACAAACCCAACATTTTGTATGCAGGTTTTAAACCTTCTGTATTCTTTCCTATTAGTTTTTTTAAATCGTCAATTAGTCCTATTACCCCAAAGCCTATAGTTGACGCTATTAATGGAATTAAATGTATTGCTATTTTTTGTTCTTCGGCATTATTTGATTTAAAGTAATTAAAGCAAATGTATGCTCCCATTACTAACAATGTAAGCATTATTATAGTTCCACCCATTGTAGGTGTTCCTTGTTTTTTTAAATGGGACTGTGGTCCTTCTTTTCTTTCCATTTGCCCTACTTTTAATCTTTTTAAAATTGGAATAACTATTAGTCCCATTACAAAACTAAAAGCTAATGAAATTAATATTATCTTCGTTTGAAATTCCATGTTTCCTCCTTAGTTATTTTTGTATTCTATTTTAATTTACTTATAATATCACGTACAATTTCACGTTCATCAAATGGATATTTTTTTCCTTTAATCTCTTGTGTTAGCTCATGTCCTTTGCCTGCAATAACTAATATATCTTTCTTATGCAACATTTCTATACCCTTTTTTATTGCTTCTTTTCTATCTACTATACATTCATAACTTCCCTTTGTTTTTTTAATTCCCTTTTCTATTTGTTCAACTATATCTTCAGGTTTTTCACTTCTAGGATTATCAGATGTAATAATAGTATGATTTGCTAAAACTCCAGCTATCTCACCCATAATAGGTCTTTTGCCACTATCTCTATCTCCACCGCAGCCAAATACACAAATTATTTTACCTTGTGTATATTCTCTAACAGTTGTTAAAATATTTTCTAAACTTTCTGGTGAATGTGCATAATCTATCATAATTGTTAATTCTTTTTTATTATCTACTAACTCACTTCTGCCTGGTACACGAACATTTAATAATGCTTCTTGTATATTTTCTGTACTGCAACCAAATTTAGTAGCAACACTAATTGCTGCTAGTGAGTTATATACACTAAATCTTCCTGGAATTCCAGTTTTTACTCTTTGGTTTTTACCATCTAATTTCACTTTAAAGTCAACACTTGAATTTGTTACTGTAATATCCTTTGCCAATAGCTCTGATGGGTTATCAATTCCATAAGTTTTAAAGCTACAATTTGGCACTAATGCAGGCAATTTATTAGCATACAAATCATCTGAATTTATAAAACCATATTTACACATTGTAAATAATTTAACTTTTGATTCAAAATAATCTTCCATACTTGGATGTTCTTTTGGGCTAATATGATCTTTTGAAAAATTCGTAAATATACCTATCTCAAATTCACATCCATCTACTCTTCCAAGTTTCAAACTTTGAGATGATACTTCCATAACAGCTACATCACATTTTTCTTCAACCATTCTATTTAAAAGTTGTTGTAATTCTAAACTTTCAGGCGTAGTTCTATCATTATCACCCAAATTTTTATCCCCAATGTATGTACAAATAGTTCCAATTAGTCCAACTTTAAAGCCTTGCTTTTCTAGTAATTCTTTAATCATAAAAGTAGTTGTCGTTTTTCCTTTTGTGCCTGTTATTCCAATTAATTTAAGTTTTTTAGATGGATTTTTATAAAAATTGCAAGCACAAATTGAAATTGCATGTCTTGTATCTGGTGCCACTATAAAGGTAACATCCTCTGGTAAATCTTTTACCATTTCTTTTGTTATTTTATCTGCCTGTGCCATAATAGCCTTTGCACCATTTTTTATGGCTTCATCTATATATTGATGCCCATCTGTATCAAAACCATCTATAGCAACAAACATATCTCCATTTTGTACTTGATTAGAGCTGTTCCTTATTTCATTTATTTCTATATCAAGATTTCCTTTTACTTTTAATCCCTCTAATCCTGATAATATACTTTTTAAATTCATAGCACTCTCCCATTCTCTCCATTTTTACGTTTACATTATATAATTAAATGTTTTTTTTGTATAGCTTTTTTTCAAATTTTTATAATAACCTTTGTACCTTCATACACTTTAATTCCTTTCTTTGGTACTTGTTCTTTAACAATTGTATTTTCTTTATCCAAATTTTCTGGTTCATTTTCTATTTGTATACCTAAATTCAAGTCCTTTAATACCTTGGTTGCCTCTTTTATACTTAGTCCTTCAATATTTGGAACTTCTACTTGTTTTTTCACATCCTCCTCTTTTTCATTATCCTTTTTTAATTCTAAGTAAGGTAAAATTTCTGAAAGTACTTGCCCACCAACAGGTGCTGCCACAACACCACCTTGGTGTCCAGCCTCTCCTTTTGGATCATATAAAGTTATCAAAGCAACTACTGTTGGGTCTGATATTGGTGCAACTCCCAAAAATGAAGCAACATATTTATTAGTATTAACTCCATCTTCTGATGTTCCTGTTTTTCCTCCTACTCTATATCCCTTTACTTGGCCTCTTTTTCCTGTTCCCAAAGCTACTACAGATTCCATCATATCTAATACTTCGGCTGCATGTTCTTTTGAAATTACCTGTTCTCCTGTTTTTACTGGAATATCAGTAACCTCACCAGTTTTACTATTTATAATTTGCTTAACTATACGTGGTGTTACTTTTACTCCACCATTGGCAATTGTACTTACTGCTGTTGCAAGTTGTATTGGCGTAATTTCAAATCTTTGACCAAAAGCAATTGTTGCTAACTCTACTGGTCCAACTTTTTCTTCTTTTAAGAATATACTTGTAGCTTCACCAGGTAAATCAACCCCTGTTTTTGTAAGCAATCCATATTTATTTAAATATTTATAATATGTATGCACTCCTAACTTCTGGCCTAGCCCTATAAATACTGGGTTACATGAATTCATAAGTGCATCTCTTAAAGATTCTGGTCCATGTGGTCTGTAATATCTCCAACATTTAATTCTAACCCCTGCAATCTCAATTCCACCAGTACAACAGAACTCTCCTTTTTTATCTGTTGTAGTAATCCCTTCTTGTAACGCTGCTGACGCTGTAATCAACTTAAAAACTGACCCTGGTTCATATGTATCTGTTACAGCCTTGTTTCTCCATAAAGATAACATCGCCTTATTTCTATCTGCCTGCGACATATTTGGCCATGCCTCTTTTAATTCATCTGTGCTTGGTTCAAAAGGTTCATTTAGGTTATAATTTGGATACCCTGCTATTGCAAGTACATCTCCAGTTTTAGGGTTCATTACAACAATATTTCCACCATCTGTACACTTATTTTCAATGCAAGCCTCTTTTAAATGTTTTTCTGCTATACCTTGTATTGTTGCATCTATTGTTAATACCAAATCATTTCCATCAATTGCCTCTACATAATTTTCACTTGTATTTTTTATATCTCCACCAGTTGCATCTGTCATCTTTTGAATTTTACCTTTTGTACCTTTTAATTTTTCATCATAAACAGCTTCTATTCCATCTAGTCCTTGGTTATCGCTTCCTGAAAAGCCAATAATTTGTGATGCTAAATTATTATATGGGTAATATCTTTTTGTATCTTCATCTATGTTTACACCTGTTGATATATTATTTTCCTGTAACCAAACTCTCAATTCATTGGCTTTTTCTCTATCCACTTTTTTGGCAATTGTTTCAATTGAACTTCTTTTACTTACCTTTTTATATACTTTTTCATAGTCTAACTCAAATATTTTACTTAGAGCTTTTGCAACCTTTTCTTTATCTTCTTTTGCAATATTAACAGGGTTTACTGTAACTGTTTCCACTGTACTACTTACCGCCAAAATAGTAGTTCCCGTTGAATCGTATATAGTTCCTCTTCTTGGATTTATAGTTCTATCTGATGTTTGTTGAACATAAGCCTTAGCCTGTAATTCTGCTCCAATTCCAAACTGTAACCAACCTATTCTCACCAGTAGTCCAACCAAAACTAAGCCAAAAATAATTATTTCATTTTTCATCCTCTTTTTTCTACTAATATTACTTGTTTTCTCTTCTGCCTTTGGCTTTTTTATATTTATTTCTTTTCTAAATTTCTTTTTTAAATCCTTTTGTGCCAGTTTTTGTTCTTTTTTTACATTTATTACTTCTTCTTTTTTTCTCTTTTTCCATTTTAGCAATTGCTTCTTATTCATATTTTCACGTAACAATTTTTTTGATTTTTTCATAAATTAAGCTCCTTATTAAACAATTACTCTCTCCTTTTATTCTTATTCATCAAATATAAAAAAAGAACAAGAACGCCCAAGTATTTAGCACAAAAAAGGCTCAACTTTTATCAAGTTGAACCTAAACTATGTAGATGTAATTAATCCACTTTTATTCTATTTTATTAAGTTTGTTATACTTTCTATTATTTTTTCAAACCAGTTTTTTTCTTCTGTAATTATAACTTGTTCACTAGCTGTTTCAACATAGTCCTTTTTTGGAAGTGATACATATACCTTTTGAGAATCATCTAGTTTTTTCATTCCTAACATCTTAGAAGCAGAATTTTCTATGTTAGCCAAATTTAAACTTGTTTGAATACTTATTTCTGTTTGTGCATTTTCTTTTTGTAATGTACTCAATTGTTTTTTCAAGTTTTCTTTTTCATTAAAACTTGCCGTTATAAGAGAATTACGATAACTTATAGCAAATAATATAGCAAACCCAGCAATAATGTACATAATTGTTTTTACACGCTGTCTTGATTTAACATTCTTTTGTTTTGATACAGAATACTTCTTTTTAACACTTGTTTTTTTAGTTGTTTCTTCCTCTGGTTTTAATTTTCTAGGGCTAGTTTCATATTGATACCTACTGCTATATGCCATAAGTTTCTCACCTCTTTTCTTTTGATATTTTTAATTTCTTATGTATTTTTATCTAATCTTTCAAAAATTCTAACCTTTGCACTTTTAGACCTTGAATTTCTTTCTTGCTCCTCTTCTGTTGCAACTATTGGTTTTTTATTTACCATTTTACCCCATGACTCATAATTGCATACACAATATGGCAACCCACTTGGACAAGTACATTTTCCTTGTAAATCCAGCATAGCATTTTTTACTGCTCTGTCCTCTAGCGAATGAAATGTTATCACCACTAATCTTCCACCCTGTTTCAAACAGTAAACACTATTTTTTATAGTTTCATACAAAGGCTCTATTTCGTTGTTCACTTCAATTCTAATAGCTTGAAATGTTCTCTTAGCAGGATGTCCATCTTTCTGCATTGCCTTTGGTATAGAGTTTTCTATTATTTGTACTAATTCTTTTGTTGTTTCAATTGGTTTTTCCTGGCGAAATTTGCAAATATTTTTAGCTATTTGTCTACTAAACCTTTCTTCCCCATATTGCCATATAATATCTGCCAGCTTTTCCTCTGAATAACTGTTTACTACATCTTTAGCAGTTACACCTGTTGATGTATCCATTCTCATATCTAAAGGGCTATCTCCCATGTAGCTAAATCCCCTAGATCTTTCATCTAATTGATATGATGAAACTCCTAAATCTAATAAAATTCCATCAACTTTATCTATATTAAGTTCATCTAAAATTTGTCTTATATCATCATGATTTCCATGAACATAGCTTACATTTTGATAATTTTTTAACTTTGCTGAAGCTGCTTTTAATGCTTCTTCATCTCTGTCAATTCCTATTAATCTACCATCTTTAGATAGATTTTTTAAAATCTGTTCACTATGCCCTGCACCACCTAAAGTGCCATCTACATAAATACCATCTTTTTTTATTTCAAGTGCTTGTATACATTCGTTTAGTAATACAGGTTCATGTTTAAATTCCATTTGTAAATCCTTTCAAAGGCATATAATAGCACAATAAGTTGGTATGATTTATACCAACTATTATGTGCCTATTTCAATATTTTTTCTTTTGTATTTTTCATAGCTTTTAACTTTCTTTTGTAGGGTATGGAAATTTTTCATTATATCTTTTGTGAATTTATGTATTTCACTTTAGTAATTTAATAACAATTTTTCTTTTGAAATTAAAATCTTTAGTAAGACCTTATTTCATTTATCTTTAGTATGTTTTATCTTTTGTACGAATCCTTAAAACTTTATCTTTTGTAATATTTGTCTTTAGTATAATTTATCTTTAGTAAAAATTTTTCTTTAGTGAACTTTATCTTTTGTTTTTTATTATTCTTTAGTACTTTATATAGACTTTTACAAGTTATATACCAAGCATTGTCATATTTTCTGCAATCTCATCTGCTGAAATATTTTCATCACTATTGTAAGATTTCCATTTTTCTTTATCCCAAATTTCAATTCTAGTACCTACGCCAATAATTACTGTATCTTTTTCTAGTTTTGCATATTCGCGTAAGTTACTTGTAATTAAAAATCTACCCTGTTTATCAATTTCACATTCTATTGCTCCAGATAAGAAAAATCTTACAAAATCTCTTGCATTTTTGTTTGTAAGTGGAAGTGTTTTTAGTTTTTCTTCAAAGTTAGCCCATTCTGTTTGAGAAAATCCAAATAAGCATTTATCTAAGCCTTTTGTTATTATGAATTTTTCGCCCATATCTTCTCTAATTTTTGAAGGTAATATCAATCTACCTTTAACATCTAGAGAATGCTCATATTCACCTATTAACACTTTTTCTCACCTCGCTAACATTTTACTCCACTTTTTACCACTTCTCTCCACTTCATTTAAATTTTAATATAACATATCAAAAATATCAAGTGTTTTTTGAAAAAAAGTTAAAAAATTTTTAAAGCAAAAAAGATGACATTGAGATATTTATTCTCAACATCATCTTTTTGTTTAATAATTTTATTGTTTTTCTAACATTTCATCTATAATTTTTTCTAAATCAGTAGTATCTACAACTGACTTTATACTTGCATTTAAAACATCTTCTGGTGATACATTTTTCAAGTTTAAAATATATCCATTTTCTAAAGCTAATTGTCTAATAAATTCTCTATTAGTTCTTCCATTTCCCTCTCTAAATGGATGTAAAACATTCAGTTCAGATAAATAATATGCCAATCTTTTAGCCAGTTCCTTTTTAGAAAGTCCGTTTAAAAAATTTTCTTCCTTTAGCTTATTTAAAAGCCTATCTAACTCTGGTTCTATATATTCAAAACTTGCAAATCTAAATTCGCCCTTTCCAATATTTTCTTCTCTAAATTTTCCTGCAAATGGGTAAATATCTTCAAACAAGTATTTATGAATTGAAACATAATGTTTTTTATCAAATCTACCTGTAATCCCCTGTATTCTTAATCCCAATGATTTAGCAGCTGTAATTCTGGCTTCATATTTTTCTAACTCTTTATAATCCTTAATATTTAATTTATTTATTAAAGTTCCACTATTCTCATAGCAATACTTTGAACCCTCATATAAATTTTTCATATAATCTCCTCATTATTAATGTGAGTTTAAATCAAAAATTAAAAGTTGTCAATATTTTCCGTTTACATTGACAACTTTTACAACTAAATTTGTTCTTTTATCATATTTATTAATTCTGGCATTGCAATTTCATTTTCAGCTAACATTTTATA
>CAKOVW010000014.1 GCA_934122125.1 uncultured Clostridia bacterium
GAAGACGCAAGCCAGTAGTAATTTCCTTTACCAGCACTAGTATTTGCATATGTTCCAAATATTAGCTCATATGCTTTACTTGTTGTTGATATTCCTTTACATGTTCCTGTTGTTGCATTACTTGTTGTTAATGAGTATGGGTAATAGTAATAATATGTACTTGTTTCTGTTATTGATGTTACTCCATTTGAACCTATAATTCTTCCATCTACATGTTCATATTTGCCGTTGCTTAGTCCTCCTGTGTATGTCAAACCATTTGTATTATTTGTTGTTTTACTTGCTGTATATGTTACTGAACTTCCATATTCTAACCATTGTCCAACATAAAATTTCTTTCCATCTCCTGTATTGTTTGGATCATATCCTGTTACTCTATTTATATCTTCTACTTTTATACTTCTTGCATTTGTTCCATATGCTTTACACATTTCATTTAACTTACTTATTCCTGTGTTATATCCGTCTTTGCCCTCTAATTTTAATGTTCCTATATCTGCTGTTGACATTATTAGTAATTTACCATTTTCTGCTCCTAGTACTTTCCAGCTTCCTGTATAACCAGATACTCCACAATTATATGAGTAATTATCCCCTACTGTATATGTAGTTACTCCATTTGTTACTGTTGTTTTACTTTGACTCCATGTTGTTGATACTCTTACAGCTCCTTTTATTGTTTCTATTACATTTCCTGCATTGTCTGTTGATAATATGTGTAAATACCAGTTTCCTGATGCTGTTGGTGTTAATTTTATTGTTTCTGTTTCACTTGTAAATGTGTTTGCATAATTGCTTTCTGCTGTTCCTATTGCTGTACTTGTTTGATTAAATATCCATTTACTTTTACTTACATCTATTCCACTTTCATTGTCTTTTAATGTTACTGTTGCTGTCATTTCTTTATTTATTTCTACTGTTGTTCCACTAAATGTTACTGTTGGTTCTTGTGGTGCTATGTCATCTCCTGTTGCCATTGTTTTGTCTACAGACTTACTTCCATTTTCATTTTTTGCAACTATTCTTATATCATATAATTTTCCTGTTTCTAGTCCTGTTATTGTTGCTTCCATTCCAGTCATTTTTACTGGGTCTGACCATGTTTCTGAAGTAGCTAATTTGTATAAGTAAGTTATCTCTCCATTTTCTATTTTACTTACTTCTACTTTTATTGTTATGCTACTACTTGTAGATGTTAGTTCTTTTACTACTATTCTTGGCAACGGACTTGTACTTTCTTCTATATCTCCTACTGTTATTGTTGCACCTGTTGCTTTTTCAGTTAATACAATCTCTACCAAATATCCCTCTGTGGTTGTTATTTGATATTTAGTTATGGCATTTCCATCTTCTGTGTTATTTTCTATAAGCTCTACATCAGCTTCTTTGTCATTAATTAGCTTTGCCTTTTCTAATGTTTCCCAAAAATCGCCTATTGTTTTTGTGTTATCCATTACTCTTTCTAGTTCCCAATTTGTTTTTGAAACTTCAATTTGGTCTTTTATTGCTTGCATTTTGTACTTATTTCCAGCTTTAGTTGCCGAAGTTATTATTCCGTTATCTCCAAACAAAGTGTTTATACTTACACCTGCTAGTATTAATAACACTACTATTGTTATTACCAATGCTATTAATGTTATACCAGTTCTGTTTTCAAATATCTTTTTCATTTGTTTTCCTCTCCTTTTTATTTTTATATGTCTAAATTATATATAACCTTGTTGAAAATTGTCAATACTTTTTCGTTGAAAAATGTCATTTTTTGAATATTTTATATTAATTTTGTTCATACTTTTATTGTTATATTCTTTATTTTATTGCCATTTATATGACTTTAGCTCACTTTTACAACTTTTTGAGCAATGATATATTAAAACTATATTTTAGATAGGTAGGTGTTTATTTTGTTTTTACAAAACAAAAATGTTTCAGATGTTCTTGGTCCCAATATAAAAAAGGCTAGATTACAAAAAGGTTATACTCAAGAATTTGTAGCTGAAAAAGTAAATATTTCAACTGATTTATTAAGAAATATTGAAAATAGTAGAAATGTTGGTAGTGTTCCAACTTTATTAAATTTGTGCAATTTTTTGGAAATAACACCTAATGATATGTTTAAAGACTTATATACTACTAAAGAGGCCACTTTAGATACTAGTTTACAAGAATACTTTGGTGATTTATCTGCTAGAAGTAAAAAAGCATTGCAAAAAATAATAATTCACCTTGATAAAAATTATTAAACCGCTGTGAATATTCACAACGGTTTTTTATTACAATCCAAAACTTACACCTAATGCACTATTTATTTGTGCCATTATTTGATTATCATCAATATGCCCTATTTTTTCCTTTAGTCTACTTTTATCTATTGTTCTTATCTGTTCTGTTAATATTACAGAATCTGCTTTTAAGCCACTTTTTTCTGGCTCAATTTCAATATGTGTTGGTAATTTAGTTTTTCCTGTTTGTGATGTTATAGCTGCTGCAATTACAGTTGGGCTATGTTTATTTCCAACATCATTTTGTATTATAAGCACAGGTCTTACTCCACCTTGTTCTGAACCAATTACAGGGCTTAAATCTGCATAAAACATATCTCCTCTTTTTATTACCATTTTCTTCACTCCTAATATTCTTCCAGTTTTGATATATTTTAAGGATTAGCAAAGATAAAAATACAGTTTTAAGCAGATATATGTTTTTTAATACTGTGCTACAGAAAAATCATTTAATCTAAAAGCAAGTACTTCTTCTTTCTTTAAACTATTTATTTTTATCTCATTATATAATATGTAAACTAAATTTTTTTTGTTCTTGTCTTGTACTATCATTTTTGTAATTTTTCCTGTTGTTTTGTCGATAAATAGTTTTTTTAAAGAAACATATTGGTTATTATTTTGCGATTTTACCTCCATAATTATCATGTTGTTTTCTTCATAAAGTTTTTTATTGCTAGAATTCTTATAGTCGTCTATAAACGAATTGAGCCATAAAAAGTTTTCTGTCATGTATTGATAATTTTGGTAAACAGTTGATAGATTTAATTTGGTGTTGTTTATTTTTAATGTATTTCCATCATATACTGTTTCTAAGCCACTTATGTTACTTGGTTCCAGAATTGTTTGTTTTTCTATATTAGGACTAACATAGCTTTGTTTCATTTTGTATTTGGTTTTGTTTTTATTTGTTTCAACTTCAACTTCTACCTCTGCTTCATATGAGCTAATATTTAAAATATATTCTTCAATTTCTTGATTTGTTTTGTTACTTAAATTATTTCCTATTTTTGAATTTTTATTAACATTTCTAGAAAAAAAGTAAATTATTATTGCAATTATCACTATAACTGCAATTACAATACTAATTTTTAAAATCATTTTTTTGTTTTTCATA
Organism: uncultured Clostridia bacterium; assembly: GCA_934122125.1. GTDB lineage: Bacteria > Bacillota > Clostridia > TANB77 > CAG-508 > CAG-273. The sequence goes on from CAKOVW010000014.1 coordinate 3,397, forward strand.
TAATCAACTCCTACTGTAATTTATATTCACTTAATATTAAAGTATTCACGTCAAATTTTGTCGTATTTTGGCGTGTGATTTTTATTGACATATCAAAAGCATAAGTGAATAAATTCACTTATGCTTTATATGTTTTTGAAGTATGTAATTATGCACTTTTGTAGTTCTTGTTTTGTTTCTATCTGATTTATCTTTTGGCGCATTTGTGTTGCATTTGGCAAGTTTTTTAGGTAATAACTCATATATTTTCGCATTTCTTTTATTCCTGTGTTTTCTCCCAAATATTCAACTTGCAAATCTATATGTTCTAATATTATTTCTAACTTTTCTTCATTAGATACTGGTGTTATTTCTTGACCAGTTAAATATTCTTGGATTTCTCTAAATATCCATGGATTTCCTATACTAGCTCTTCCTATCATTATTGCATCTACTCCAGTTTGCTCAAACATTTTTAATGCATCTTCCTTGGTTTTTATATCCCCATTTCCGTATTACTGGTATATTTACTGCTTGTTTTACTTGCTTTATAATATCCCAGTCTGCTTCTCCTGTATAAAATTGCTCTCTTGTTCTTCCATGTATAGTTATTGCTTTTACGCCTTTTTCTTCTGCTATTTTTGCCAACTCTACTGCTACAATGTTATTATCATCCCAGCCTTTTCTCATTTTTAACGTTACTGGTACTTGGGAATTTTTAACCACTGCTTCAATAATATTTCCTGCTAACTCTAAGTTTAGTAGTAGTTTACTTCCATCACCATTTTTTACTACTTTTGGTGCAGGACATCCCATGTTTATATCTATTATTGGTGAAGTTTTGCTTAGTTCCTTTGCTGCAAATGACATTGCTTCAATATCATTTCCAAATATTTGTGCAGCTACTGGTATTTGCTCGTTTGTTGTGTTTAATAACAACTTTGTTTTTTCATCGTTATAAAATAAACCTTTGCTACTTACCATTTCTGTGTATGCTAAACCGAACTCCATATTTTTCGCATATTAAACGAAATGGCAGGTTGGTTATTCCTGCCATTGGGGCTAGTAGTATGTTGTTTTTTAGTTTTACATTTCCTATTTTTAGTTCTTTTAAGTACATCTTATTTTTTTCCTTGCTAATATTTTTAACATAATAATATAATAATTTTTAGAGCGTGGTTTCGTGGGGACCGACAACTTAGAATGTGTAATACAATTTTTCACCAGTGGAAAATTGTATTACACATTCTTAGGCAGTTGGGGGTTGGAGCGATAAAAATTATTATATTATTATTTTTAATTAAATTTTTGTACACGTAAAAAACTTTATTCTATAAACATTGCTTTTTTGCGTCTAGCACTTATGTTTAATAAAATTGCTATTAAGGTTAAGTTTGTGAGCATTGAGCTTCCTCCATAGCTTACAAATGGAAGTGGTATACCTGTAATAGGTAAAAGCCCCATTGTCATCCCAATGTTTTCCATCATATGAAAGAAAAATATTCCAATAATTCCAGCTGCTATATATGACCCCAAATCATCTTTAGCTGTTTTAGCTACTTGAATTGATTTTGTAATTAAGATTACATATAATACAACTATTGCTCCTGCAACTACAAATCCCATTTCCTCGCTTATAACAGCAAATATAAAGTCTGTAGTTTTAGGATATAAATATCCTAACTGAGTTTGATTACCTTTAAATAATCCCATTCCAAATATTTGTCCAGCTCCTATTGCCAGTTTCGATTGTATTATGTTATATCCAGCTCCTCTTGGGTCCAAGTTTGGATTTAAATATACATCTATTCTTGCTTTTGCATGTTCTGGTAATATAAAGAAATATGCTAATGGTACTAAAATAACCACTAATAGCACAGCTGTTATAATATATTTTTTATCTATACCAGCTACATATAGCATAAATATTAGCGCAAATAAAAATGCTAATGCTGTTCCATAATCTGGTTGCTTTATAATAAGTAGTGTTGGCACGCCAATTGTTACTAGTATTATCCCTAGTTTCCAAAACTTATTTATCTCTTCTTTTCCTCTTTGTTGTAGTTTTACCATAATACTTGCTATCAATAATACTACTGCAATTTTAGCAAATTCAGCAGGTTGAAAAGAAAATGGTCCTATATTAAACCAGCTAGTAGCCCCATTTATAGGTTCAGTAAATAGTACTGCAACAAGTGAGATGAGGCTTAATCCATAAATAACTGGAGATATTTTAGCTAATAATTCATAATCCACAAAAATAAATATTAGCATTATTGGTATGCTAATGGCAATCCAAATAATTTGTTTTTTAAATTCCTCATAATCTGAATTTTGAGTGGCAGAAAATAATGCAACTAACCCTATTGCTAGTAGTATAGCTGTACATATTAAAATCCCCCACTCAATGTTCTTAAACATTCTTTTTTTCATGTTTATCCTCTATTAACTTAATTGTTTGATGTTGCTTGCTCTTTACTTTCTTGTTCAGATATATTATCTTCTACTTTTTCTTCTTTATTCTCTTCTCCTTTATTTTCTTCAGTATTTGCAGCTTCTTCTATATTTTCTTGTACGTTATTAACTTCGCTGTTTTTTTGAGCTTCTATAATTTCTCGTGCACTTTCTTCAATCTCTTTTAACTCTTCTTTTTGTTTTTCAACTTGCTCAGTGCTTTCTTCTTTTTTATCTTTATTTTCTTCTTGTTTTGGTACATTTAATTTTCTTGCTTCATTTTTAATTGTTACAATTGGAATGTTAGCATATAACGCAGGTGCTCCAACAGTTCCATCTTCATTTGCTTTATTAGTTAGATGTACATCTATTTCTTTTTCGTCAACATCTATGTATTTTTTTATTACTTCTATAATTTCTTGTTTCATAAGTTCCAAGAAATCGGCAGATACGTTTGCTCTATCTTGCATTAAAACTAGGTGCAATCTTTCTTTTGCTGTATCTGAGCTTTCCTTGCTCTTTTCTTTTTTTACAAGACTTTTAAAAAAGTTCATTATGTTCTCAAACATGTTCTACCTCCGTATGTATTATTTTTTAAACAATTTTTTTATTTTTGAAAAGAATCCTTCTTTTTTGCCTGGTATTGTAATTTCTACATTTTCTCCTAGTATTCTACTAGCAATTTCTGTATATGCCTTTCCTGATGGTGCTTTGTGATTTGTTACAACTGGCTCTCCTTTATTAGTTTGTGTAATAATAAATTCATCATCTGGTACAACACCAATTAGGTCAATTGATAATAAGTCTACTATATCTTCAACTTCCATCATTTCACCTTTTTTAACCATGTTAGGTCTTAAACGGTTAATAACTAATTCAGGATTTTTAATTTCAGATGCTTCTAATAACCCTATAATTCTGTCTGCATCACGAATAGCAGATATTTCTGCTGTTGTTACTACAATTGCTCTGCTTGCTCCTGCAATTGCATTTTTAAATCCTTGCTCTATTCCTGCTGGGCAATCTATTAATATATAATCAAATTCTTCTTTTAACTTTTCTGTTAATTCTTTCATTTGTTCTTCATTTATTGCACTTTTATCTCTTGTTTGAGCTGCTGGAAGTAAAAACAACTCTTCAAAACGTTTATCTTTTATAAGGGCTTGTCTTAATTTACATTTTTCTTCTACAACATCTACTATGTCATATACTATTCTGTTTTCTAGTCCCATTACAACATCAAGATTTCTTAAGCCAATATCAGTGTCAACTAACACTACTTTTTTACCTCTTAATGCTAAAGCAGACCCCACGTTTGCTGTAGTTGTAGTTTTTCCAACTCCACCTTTTCCAGATGTTATTACTATAACTTCTCCCATGATTTCCTCCTTAATTTTGGACATTTATTTTTTTATTTAAAAATGCAATATTTTAACATTTTGTATTATATAACAGATTTGGACAAAAAGCAATGTGTAGTGTGTAAAAAATAAAATATGCTAAATAATTTTAGCATATTTTATTTTTTAATTATTTACATAGAGTATTGGGCGAAACGATAAATCAGGATAACTATGAGTAGTAACTAAAGCAAACTTTGTATTTGTATAGTATGTAGAATGACTATAAGCACCCCCATTAGCTGTACAAACACCAGCATTTCCATTAACTACATAAGAGCTATATTCTGTAGTCCATTCTACCAAATTTCCAGATACATCAAATATTTTGCATTTTTGATCTTCTGTAGTTCCTGTATTCTTCAATGTTCCACTTCCATCTATTTGATTAATATAGTTTGTGTTTCCCATTGCTTGTATATATACTATTGCTGTATACCATGCATAACTATTTATTAAATCACTTTCTACATAGCTGTCATTTTTATACATGTTTTGGCTTACTATTGATGCTTGCCCTTGATTTATAAAGTTCCATAGTGTTCCTTCTACATAATTCATAGCAGTTGTACTATTTGCCGTTGATGCTTTTGATAATGGTTTTGCACTACCATATTTTTCTTCTGTTGTGGTTCCTGATGCGTTATATCCACTTCCATAACTTGCTTCATAACGTGCTATATAAAATCCTTTATTAGTGTTTGTTTTTTCTATAAAATCTTTCAAATTTTTAGCTGTTGTATTTGTTCCTGTTGTATCAGTTTGTTCATTTGATACTCTATAATCACTTAATTCATAGTAGTAATCTCTTACTTTATATTTTGTATCTAGTGTGCCTGCTGTTGCTTTTGCAAGTGTTGTTTCTGCATATTCTGACCCTTTTTGTACTAATGTTGGTGTACCTGGGCTAGTAGTAGCAAATGTGTATCTTCCTAATGTTATTTCTACCTCACTTCCATCGTCTTTTATTATTTTATTGCTTCCATCTCCATTTATATTACTTACTGGCACCCATACAAACTGATTTCCATCTTTATCTTCTATTACTATTCCCTGTTGTACTGTTATTCCAGAATCAGCTGCTATTTTAAATCCACCTGGAACTACTACTTGATTTCCTTTAATATCTTTTGCAATTATCGTTTTGTCTTGAAAACCATTTAATCTGCTTACATAGCTTTTTTGTTCTTCATATATTACTTGCCTATTTTTATCATCTTGTGCATATACTTCTCTTATTTTTATTAATGTCTTTAACTGATTTTTTCTAGTAGCTGCTGATAAAGCAAAAATTGATGCAGCTATTATTAAAAATGTCAAAACTGAAACAGTAACATATACTGTCATAATTCCCTTTTGATTTTTTAATATATTTTTCATTTGCATGTTATCACTTTCCTTTTTATATAATAACTCTGTGTATATAATAATAAAAAAACTCATTATTGTCAATTGTTTTTTTACAAACTATATTATACCTTTTTTTCTTGACATTATGCTTATTTAAGAATAAAATAATAGTTGAAAAATATATAAGGAGGAATACTTTAAACTATGAAAGATTTAATTGAAATTAGATGGCATGGTAGAGGTGGTCAAGGTGCTAAAACAGCTTCTCTTTTACTTGCAGATGCTGCTTTTAACACTGGTAAATATATTCAAGGTTTTCCTGAATATGGTCCAGAAAGAATGGGTGCCCCTATTACTGCATATAACCGTATAAGTAATACACCAATCCGTATTCATAGTAATATATATGAACCAGATTATGTAGTAGTTGTTGATGATAGTTTATTAGAAGCTGTTGATGTAACTGCTGGCTTAAAGCCTGATGGTGCAATTGTTATAAACACTACAAAAAGTGGAGATGAATTAAAGCCTTTACTTAATGGATATTCTGGTGATATTTATACTATTGACGCAAGAAAAATATCATTAGAAACTTTAGGTAAATACTTTCCAAATACCCCAATGCTTGCTGCAATTGTAAAAGTAAGTGGTGTAATTGAAGAAAAAGACTTTTTAGCTGATATGGAAGGTTCATTTAAACATAAATTTGCTAAAAAACCTGAAGTTATTGATGGAAATATGAAAGCCTTAGAATTGGCTTTAAAAGAGGTTAATAAAATTTAGAAAGGATGGTTTAGATGATTGATAAGAATACTCCAGCTTGTGATATGACTATTGGTGGTAATATTTATGAAGCTGGTAATGCTAGAGAATTTAAAACAGGCGACTGGAGAAGTGTTAAACCTATTTACATATCTGAAAAATGTACCCAATGTGGTTTGTGTTTTCCTGTTTGCCCTGATGATGCTATTCCTGTAAATAAAGAAGGAAAGCGTGAAGATTTTAATTATGATTATTGCAAAGGTTGTGGAGTTTGTGCTAAAGTGTGCCCATTCCATGCCATTGAAATGACTGAGTAAAGGAGATTAATAATATGGGAATTAGAGAAAGATTAAGTGGAAACGAAGCTGCTGCTATTGCTATGAAACAAATAAATCCAGATGTTGTAGCTGCCTTTCCTATAACACCTTCAACAGAAATACCTCAATATTTTTCTACTTTTGTTAGTAATGGCACTGTAGATACAGAATTTGTTGCTGTTGAAAGTGAGCATAGTGCTATGAGTGCTTGTGTTGGTGCAGAGGCTGCTGGTGCAAGAGCTATGACTGCTACTTCTGCTAATGGTTTATCATATATGTGGGAAATGATATATATTGCGTCTAGCTTAAGGCTTCCTATTGTTATGAGTTTAGTAAACAGAGCTGTTTCAGGTCCATTAAATATACACAATGACCACTCAGACGCAATGGGTGTAAGAGATGCTGGATGGATTATGCTATTTTCTGAAAATAACCAAGAAGCATATGATAACTTAATTATGGCTCATAGAATTGCTGAAAATAAAGATGTTTTATTACCTTTAATGGTATGTCAAGATGGATTTATTACTTCTCATTCAATTGAAAATATTGAATTGCTTGAAGATGATAAGGTTAAAGAATTTGTAGGAACATATAAACCAGAGCATTATTTATTAAATGATAAAGAACCAATTGCTGTTGGTCCATTAGATGTTCAATCATATTTATTTGAGCATAAATATCAACAAGCTGAAGCAATGAGAAGTGCTAAAAAAGTCATTTTAGAAGTTGCTAAAGACTTTGAAAAAATGACTGGCAGAAAATATTCATTTTTTGAAGAATATAGAATGGAAGATGCTGAAATTGCTGTTGTTTGTATGAACTCAACTGCTGGAACTACTAAAACAGTTGTAGACGAGTTAAGAGAAAAAGGAATTAAAGCCGGTATGGTTAAAGTTCGTGTATTTAGACCTTTCCCTGCTGATGAAATTGCTGAAGCCTTAGGAAATTTAAAAGCAGTTGCAATAATGGACAAAGCTGATTCTTTAAATGCTATGGGTGGTGCTTTATATGAAGATGTTATCTCAAGCATGTATACAGCTAAAAAGCAAGTTCCTGCTGTAAGCTATGTTTATGGTATTGGTGGTAGAGATACAACAAGTAATAATATTCATGAAGTATTTGATTACTTAGCACAAGTTGCTAAAACTGGTAAAATTGATAATCCATATCGTTATGTAGGATTAAGAAAGTGAGGAAAATTTTATGGCATATAATTTAAAAGAAGTAATGGCAAATAAGCCATCTAGATTTACAGCTGGACACAGAATGTGTGCTGGTTGCGGTGCCCCACCTATTGCTCGTATGGTTTTAAGAGCTTTAAAGCCAGAAGATCATGCAGTAATTAGTAATGCTACTGGTTGTATGGAAGTTTCAAGTTTTATATATCCATATACTTCTTGGACTGACTCATATATCCACACAGCTTTTGAAAATGCTGCATCTACTTGTTCTGGTGTGGAAGCAGCTTATCGTTCATTAAAAAAACAAGGTAAATTACCTAGTGATAAAACCACTAAATTTATTACATTTGGTGGAGATGGTGGAACTTATGATATAGGTATTCAAAGTTTATCAGGTGCTATGGAAAGAGGTCATGATATGGTATATGTATGTTATGATAATGGTGCCTATATGAATACTGGTATTCAACGTTCTTCTGCAACTCCTAAGTTTGCAGATACAACAACTTCTCCTGCTGGAACAGTTATACCTGGTAAAATGCAGTCCAGAAAAGATTTAACAGAAATTATGGAAGCTCATCATTTGCCATATGTAGCTCAAACCGCCGCTTTTGCAAATTTTAAAGATTTATATGAAAAAGCTGAAAAAGCAATTTATACAGAAGGTGCATGTTTCTTAAATGTTTTTGCTCCTTGCCCTAGAGGATGGGGGTACCCAACAGATATGCTAATGCAAATAAATAAATTAGCTGTTGAAACATGCTATTGGCCTTTATATGAAGTTATTGATGGCAGATATGTAATAAATTATAAACCTGCTAAGAAATTACCTATTGAAGAATTTTTAAAACCTCAAAAACGTTTTAAGCATATGTTTAAACCTGGTAATGAGTGGATGATAGAAGAATTCCAAAAAGAAGTTGATAAGCGTTGGGAAGCTCTTTTAAAACTAGAAGAAACAACAAACAAATGAAATAAATAAAAAGCGAAAGAGGAAAAAATGGGAAAGTTTGTAACTGGAAATGGTCAATATGTGGTATATGCAGATAATCAAGATTCTGCCCGTCAAGTATTGATGCAGGAACTGGGTAGAATAGATGATATAAAAGAAAAAATGGCTAATTTGTTAAGTCAAGACGGAAAAGCTATTCAAAATTTTTTAGAAAATACTGCAGAAGAGAATTTAAATATACATTTTAATGATGAAACATCTTTAATATATGATAACCCAGATAATGCAACCACAAAAGGTGAAGTTAGGCAAAGAAATTTCGAGAATGGTAAATTTACTTATGATTTAGCTTATAGATACCCTGATATACAAGGACATAATGCAGACTTTAGATTAGCTCACGAAATGGGACATTTAATGTTAAATCCATCAAATTCAAATAGACAAGTATATGATAGTCAGACTGATTCGAGGCAAGTATCTGGCTTAATTAGAAGAACGGAAAATGGACAATTTTATGGTACACAAATTCAAGAAAACGCAATAAATTTAATTGCTCAATTAGCTGTTAGAGGTGAACATACTGCTGATGACATTATTACTGGCAAAGCTGATGTTTCTGAATTTAATTCATATAAAAAGGCTGATGATTTAGTAAAGTTATTAGCAGTTTCAATGAGAAATGATTATGATAAAGAAATGAGTTTTGAACAATTAACAGAACAAAAAATTGATTCTTTTATAGAACATTCTGATGGTACTAAAGAACCTGCAAATACGTTCTTTTATGGAATATTAAATGATTCTAGTATGATAGAAAATGAATTTAATAAATATATGGGTAAAGGTGCTTGGAGAGATTTAGATTCAGCTTTTCAACAATTACATCAGCCTAATATAAGTCAAGAAAAATTTGATAACGTATTTCAAACAGCACAAGCGTTGGTAACTGAATTTGCAAATGTTAGAATGAAAGAAAAACAAAAAGAGGCATTTGCAAGAAATGGACAAGACGTTCCAAGTTTAGATAATAAAATAAATATGATTCGAGAAATGACAGGTAACGAACAGCAATTAGAAAATCACAGTAGTAATGAATTTCAGTTTCCAGAAGGATATAAAATAAACGAGTTTGGTGAAATTATTAGACCAACTATAGATAAGGAGCAATTACAACAATCAACTGAAAGTAAATTTACATTTAAACAAAAAATAGCACAATTTTTTCAAAAAAGTAATTTATTTATGAACTTGCCTTTTGTAGAAAAATTTGTTAATCAACAATTAAATGTATTGCCTTCACCAGAGCAAGAAACAATAACGCCACATAATTCTAGAGAAAATTTTATAAATCAGCTAACCAACTTTGGCGAATATAGAAACTTACCTCCTCCACGAAGAATGTCTGACCCTGAGAAACTTTCTCAAATGCAAAGAAAGATGGAACAAAATCAGCATTCAGCTGATGATAATGAAAGGTATTGATTTAACTTCATTATGAATATTTTTTCTTTATTTGAGTAAAATATATTCATAGTTGTTGACATTTCTTGTAAGAAATGCTACAATTATTATACCAAAAGAGGAAACTCTTTGTTTAGTCGATAGCTGGATACTGATTTGATAATTAAACGTATGTTAAGTACGTCAGTCCAGTTGGTAAGAGGTCTTTAGGACCTCTTTTCTTTTTTATTATATAAGAATTTTGCTATACAACAAGGTTAAGTTTCGTTAGACTGTGCGGGTTGCAAAGCACCCATGTACATGTGGCAAATCCACTTTTCTTATACAAATATCTTTTTCATTGTTTTGTGTTATACTATTCATAAGTAATTCAAATCATTTCGTACAATTCCAATTTTTAACCATTTCAAATATATACCTTAGAATAGATAAAATAGAGAAGTTCGATTTTATTGTAAGTCAAGGAGGAAAGAAGATGAAAGAAAATATATATACTAATAATTATTTTTTTGTTGATGAGTCTGGAGATACAACATTTTATAATAGAAATGGCGAATGGATAGTAGGAAAAGAAAATGGTTCTTCTTTAATTCTTCTTATGGGTTTCATAAGAACAACAGAACCAGAATTTCTTAGAAGAAAATTGGGTGAATTAAAAAGTGAAGTATTAAATGATTTATATTTAAAAGATATTCCATCTATGAAAAAAACTAAAATTTCATTTCATGCAAAAGATGACTGTCCAGAAGTGAGATACAAAGTATTTAAATTATTAAAAGATTTGCCATTTTCTTGTAATATAGTAGTCGCAAGAAAAACTAAAAAAGTATTTCAAAAATATAATGGAAATACACAAGAATTATATGACTCATTAATTACTAATTTATTTAAAAGCATCTTACAACTTTCTAATAATAATTATATTTATATTGCTACAAGAGGAAGTAAAAAAAGACAAGCACCTTTGGAAGAAGCTATTCATAATTCTTTGCTTTATACAGAATCAAAATTAAATCACACCATAGACTCTACTCAAAAAGTTTTGCCTCAAACACCATCAGGAGAACTATGTTTACAAATAGTAGACTATTGTAATTGGGCAATACAAAGAGCTTTTATACATAATGATATGAGATATTATAATTTTTTAAAAGAAAAATTTGGGTTAATAGTTGATTTATACGATTACAAAAAAGGATGGAAAAATTTTTACACAAAGAAAAATCCTTTTGATATAAAAAAGATAAGCCCTTTACGGCTAGGTATTAAATACTCACAGCATGAAGCTGACTTTCGCACATAAAGGACTTATTTATAAAAGTTTTCGCTTATAGTTTATTATATTACTTTATCAAATAATTATACATTATTTAAATGAATTCCTCTTATTAATTGTATTATACACTTTTTTCAAAAAAATGCAAGTTTTTTATAAAAAATATTAACAAATGTAACTTCTTTTATTCTAATTATTCTCTTCGCAAGGTGCTCCAACTGGGCAAACACCTTCGCATGTTCCGCATGAGATACATGCGTCTTTGTTTATTACATATTTATCTTCACCTTGTGAAATGCAAGATACTGGGCAACTTGCAGCACATGCTCCACAGCTGATACATTTATCTGTAATTTTATATGCCATTTATTTCACCACCTCTCATTTTTATATCTTTTATTAAATATCATCATCATCTATTTTTGATTTTTGATCTAATTTTTCTAGCTTTTCTAATTCTGCCAATTCTTTTGCATGCTCTTTTTCTTCTGGATCTTCTTCTTCTTTTCCAATATTTTTTATTATTTTTACTTCAGATGCAGGATACCTTTTGTAGAATGTATCATCTCCATCCTTAAATTTTACACGAATTATTTCTCTTAAAGTTTGTATTGAGTCAACTATTCCTTCCCCATCTTCTGTTTTTACTATTGCTCCTATCTTTGGAAGTCTTTTTAATTTATCTTCATATACATCTTGCTCATACTTTAAGCAGCACATAAGTCTTCCACAATTTCCTGATATTTTAGATGGATTTAATGAAACATTTTGCTCTTTTGCCATTTTTATAGATACTGCTTCAAAGTTATCTAAAAATGAGCAACAGCAAAGTTCTCTACCGCATACACCATTTCCGCCTATTTTTCTAACTTCATCTCTTACTCCAATTTGTCTTAGTTCAATTCTTGTTCTAAAAATGGCAGCCAAATCTTTTACCAACTCTCTAAAATCTATTCTTCCATCTGCTGTAAAGAAAAATATAATTTTACTATTGTCAAATTTATATTCAACCTCTGTTAAATTCATGTCTAGATTATATTTTTTTATTTTTTCTTCAGCTATTTTAAATGCTTCTTTTTCTTTTTTTCTGTTTGCTTCATCAATTTGTATATCTTTTGGTGTTGCTATACGAATTACTTTTTTTAAAGGTGCTGTCAAACTTGATTCTGACATTTCTCTAACGCCTGTAGTAACCTCTCCAATTTCTTGTCCTTGGCTAGTTTCCACTATTACCTTTTGTCCTTTTTCTATATTTAATTTGTCTGGATCAAAAAAATATACTTTTCCTGGCTTTCTAAATCTAACCCCTACTATTTTTTTCAATTAACTTCCTCCCATAATTTTAGTAATAAGTTATCAATTGACATATCATAATTAGCATTTGCTAATATTCTTTGTTTTGTATGTTCTATTATTTGTATCCCATTTATATAATTTGCTTTATGCTTATTTTTTATAGCATTATATATAACTATTTCCATATATTCTAGCAAATCAATAATTTCATCTTTAGCTGAATATAGCACATCTGCTTTTCTCCAAATTTGTGTTATATTTTGCTTTTCTAGTATATTAATTAATTGTTCTATTTGCATATATTGTTCTTTTGAGTCATTTATTTTCAATGCTTTTCCTATACTGCCTTCACAATGTTTTAACATGTTTTCTGTAATGTTTGCATCTATACCATTTTGCTTTAAATAGTTTATTATTTTTTCTTCTGGTATTGGTTCAAAATATAGCTTCATACATCTTGACTTTATTGTTGTTAATAACTTGCTTTCATTTGAAGTCGTTAAAATAATAACTACATATTCTGGTGGTTCTTCTAAAGTTTTAAGTAAGCTATTAGCTGCCTCTCTAGTCATTGTTTCTGCTTGTGATATTAAATATACTTTTTTACTTGAAGTTACAGGTTTTTCCTGCGCTTTTTCTTGTAAAAATCTTACTTGCTCTATTTTTATTGCTTTTCCATCTTCTGGCGCTATTTGCAAAAAATCAGGATGACTTTCACCATTAAATTCTAAACAAGATTTGCATTGATTACAAGGTTTGTCTGTTTCATTACTGCATAATATCATTTTAGCAAATTCTTTAGCAAACAAGTCTTTTCCAACGCCCTCTTGTCCCACAAACATATAACTATGCAATACATTATTATTTTTTACAGTTGTTTCAAGTATCTGTTTTATTTTTTCATTTCCTATTAAATTTTCAAAAGACATTTTTATACCTTTCCAAATAAATTTAATGGCCAAAATCTAATCCAAACTTTGCTTTCAATTTTTTCTATTGGTATACAACCAAAAGCTCTGCAGTCTGTAGATTGACTTCTATTATCTCCCATAGCAAATATGTATCCATCTGGAACAGTAAAGTCATTAAAATAGTTATAATCTTTTGCTTCTACAGTAGTAGTTACATTTGGTTGTAAATATTCTTCTTTTAATTCTTCACCATTTATATAAACTTTACCATTTTCAATTTTTACATGTTCTCCTGGTAATGCAATTACCCTTTTTATATAGCTTTCTTTTCCTATTTCTAGCACATAATATACAAATTTGCTCCATAGATTTGTTGGTTCTTTTTCATATTTAGCTACTGGATTTTGTATATTCACCATTTGCGAATTTACATATGTTATTGTACTAGGTGCCTCAAAAGTGATTATCTCCCCTCTTTTTGGCATTTCATTTATTGTTCTCATCCACCTATTTAAAATTAGCCTTTGACCAGGCATTAATGTTGGTTTCATTGAAACTTGGCTTACTATTGTTGGAGTTCCAACAAAATATTTAATTACAATTGCCAATACAAATGCAATTACTATGCAAAATATCCATTCTAATATATCACGTGTTTTGTCGCTAATAACCATTATGTCTTTTACCTTCTTTCTATTTTTTATACACTGGTATTCTAATTACTACTTCAGTACCTTTTCCAGCTTCACTTTTTATATCAATACTTCCATTATTTTGTTCTATAATCTCTTTAGCAATTGGAAGTCCAAGTCCTGTTCCTCCAAATTCTCTTGACCTTGCTTTATCTACTCTATAAAATCTTTCAAATATTCTAGGTAAATCAGCTTCTGGAATTCCTATTCCATTGTCTATAACCTTGATATATGCGTCATTATATACAAATCCAACATATACCTTAATTATTCCGTTTTCAGGTGTATATTTTATTGCATTAGAAATTATATTTAATATTACTCTTTCTATTCCATATTTGTCTGCATTTACTGGTGGTACATTTGCTGTTACAAAACATTCTATGTTATGATTTTTCTTTTCCACTTCAAAATGTAGCCTATCAATGCAGTTCTTAGTTAATTCGCCTAAATCAAATATAGATTCCTCTTTTGTAACTTTTTTATTGTCATATCTAGAAAGTACTAGCAAGTCTGTAACAAGCCTTGCCATTCTTCTTGCCTCTGAGCTAATAACTTCTAAAAACTTGGTTTGCATTTCTTTATCATAATCACTTTCAAGTAAAGTATCTGCATATCCCATTATTGAAGTAATAGGCGTTTTTAATTCATGTGATACATCTGCTACAAATTCTTTTCTCATATTGTCTAATTTTACATGTTCTGTAATATCTTGAATTACTACTATTACTCCTGCTGGTTTATTATTTTCGTCTTGAAAAGGTGCAAATAATAAGTTTATGTATTTTTCGCCTATATTTAGTCTTTGCTCTGATGAAGTCCAATTTTCTAAATATACTATTTTTTCTAAGTTTATATCTGTATCTAATTTTTTAAATATACTATTAAATGTATTTTTATTTCCATCTAAATTCAATAATTGTATTGCTGCCGGATTACTATGAATAATATTTCCATCCATATCAA
This sequence comes from uncultured Clostridia bacterium, assembly GCA_934122125.1. GTDB lineage: Bacteria > Bacillota > Clostridia > TANB77 > CAG-508 > CAG-273. The sequence continues at coordinate 18,400 of CAKOVW010000014.1, forward strand.
AGGCAATTATTCCGTCTGTCATATGAAGTAAAATAGTTTCAATTTGTCTTTTTTGTTTAGCAACTTCATTTAAGTTTTGTTTCAACTCATTTGTCATTAAGTTAAATGCATCTGAAAGTTCTGATATTTGAGTTTGCTTTTTATCTATTTCTTTAAATTCTATTTCTTCTCCATCTGCAATTTTTTCTGCATTTTCGATTAAGTCATCTATTGGTTTTACTACTACTTTATAAATAAAATAACCAATTAATACTGTAACTATAGCTAGCACAGCAATAGCAATTATAGTAATAACTATTGTATTTGAAATTTTATCTGCTATTACTACATTAACTACATCAGAAGTTGAATTTATTGAATTTTCAATTTCTTTTAAACTGTTTATATTAAAAAAAGTTAATGTACCAATTATAATTATTCCTAGTATGAAAAAAATTAGAATTACTTTCGCTTGTATACTTTTTATCATCTTAAGAAATTTCCCTTCTTGATTAGTTAGTTGCTAAATAGTAACCAACCCCTCTTTTGGTAATTAAAATTTTTGGAGCTGATGTATCTTTTTCAATTTTTTCTCTTATTCTTCTTACTGTAACATCTACTGTTCTAATATCTCCATAATATTCATATCCCCATACTTTTTCAAGTAATGTTTCTCTTGTTACAACTTGTCCGGGCTGATTTGCCAAGTATTTTAATACTTCAAATTCTCTTAAAGTTAAGTCAATTACTTTTCCTCTAGCTTTTACTTCAAATTTTTCAGTATTTATGCTTAGTTCTCCTACTTCTATTATAGAATTTTCTTTTTTAGGTTCATCAGAGCTTTCAGCAGATTGAACTTTTACTTCTGCTTTTCTTAAATTTGCTTTTACTCTTGCCATTAATTCTCTAACACTAAATGGCTTTGTTATATAGTCGTCTGCCCCTAACTCTAGACCTAGTATCTTGTCAATTTCTTCGTCTTTTGCAGATAATATTAAAATAGGCACATTTAAAGTATGTCTTAGCTTTTTACATACTGTTAATCCATCAATTTTTGGAAGCATAATATCCAACAAAATTAAATCTGGTCTTTTTTCTGTTGCAATTCTTATTGCCTCTTCTCCATCATTTGCCTCTAAAGTAGTATAGCCTTCCTTTTGTAAATTGTATGTTAAAATATCTACTATTGGTTTTTCATCATCTACTACTAAAATTGTTTTTTTAGTTTCCTCTCCATTGCTTAATTCCGTAGAATTTTTTTCTATAAAATTTGTTTTCTCTTCAAAATTTTCTTTTTTATTTTCCACAAAAAGCCCTACCTTTCTTATTTTTAAGACTTATAATTCTGATACTATATTTATATCATAATAACTGATTTTGTACAAGTTTTTTTAAATAATTTTGTCATATTTTTGAAATATTTTTGAAACGTTTTTGTAACACAAAAATAGGACTACTTTCGTAGTCCTATTTTTGCTTAGTTTTTTCCCTTTTCTACTTTTTTAATAATGCGAGTATAGGTTTTGTGGAACAGCTGTGCAAGTCCATACAGAGCGAACATGCCGCCGATGAAAGGACCAACATATGCCCAAAAATACATCAGGCCATTTTCCTGAAACCCAAAGCCAAAGGGAAGAACTTTGTTGAAATGAGATACACAAAAGTGTATTCCCAGAATCAAGCTCAGCAGTCCGATGAGCTTGTGCATGAGGAAATCAATAGTAGTCTTTTTCATAGTGTAAAACCTCTTTTGTAATAAATTTAGCTACTTGAGCTATAATTATATTAATTATACCATTTTTTATTGTATAAAGCAAATTTGTTTACATAAGTGTATCTATTTTATACACTCCACCTGCAGAATTTAGCTCAATTTTCTTGTCTGGTATTTCTTGTCCATTTAGTTTAAAACTTTCTACTGTGTTATTTTTACCATTTGGATTGCTTACATGAATGTTATATACAGAGTTTCCGTGTTTATATTTTATGCTATATTCTTTCCAGTCGCTTGGTATACATGGCTGTATACTTAGGTATCCATTTTCTATGTGTAAGCCTAATAAATACTTAATACCTGCTTCGTACATCCAACTACTTGAGCCCGTGTACCATGTCCAACCACCTCGTCCTGCTAAATTCTTTTGAGTATACACATCTGCACTAATTACATATGGTTCTACTTTATACTTGTTTGCCGCTTCTTTCGTTCTACTATGCTCAATTGGGTTTATCATTCTATAATATTCCCCTGCTTTATCTCCAAAGCCTAGCAAACTGAATGCAATTATAGACCAAATGGCTCCATGTGTGTATTGTCCTCCATTTTCTCTAGTTCCTGGTACATAACTACTAATATAGCCCGGTTTTAGTATTCCTTTGTCAAATGGTGGGTCTAGTAATTTTATCACTCCATTTTCTTTATCTATTAAGTGATTTTCTAAACTTTCCATTGATATATATTTCTTGTCATTATCTCCTGCTCCTGATATTACAGACCAGCTTTGTGCAATTGAGTCTATTCTACATTCCTCGTTTTGCATACTTCCTAAAACATTTCCGTCATCCATAAATGCTCTTCTAAACCATCTGCCGTCCCATCCACTAGCATTTAATGCTCTCTTTAATTTTTCTGTTACTTCTTCATATTTTTTTGCTAAGTCTGGTTCATTCTTTTCTATACACATTGGAATAAATTTTTTCAAAACATCGTACATGAAAAATCCCAACCATACACTCTCACCTTTACCTTTATTTCCTACTGTACTAAATCCGTCATTCCAGTCTCCTGAACCTATTTTAGGTAAGCCATTTTCTCCAAAGTCTAAAGATATTTCTATTGCTTTTTTGCAATGTTCATAAATGCTTTCTGTTAATTCTGTCTGCTCATATCTATCATACTTTTCGTCGACTCCTGTTTCAAGTATAGCACCCGTTAGATATGGTGTTTGAGTATCTAGTATTTGCTTATCTCCTGTAAATGATATATAATCTTCTACCAAATATACTAGCCATAATCTGTCGTCTGTAAACCTTGTGCGTATACCTCTAGTCGTTTCTTCATGCCACCAGTGTTCTACATCTCCTTCTATAAATTGATGTGCACTGTGTTTTATTATTTGCTGTTTTGTAAATTCTGGATCAACATATTTTAGTGCAATTGTATCTTGAAGTTGGTCCCTAAATCCATATGCTCCACCAGATTGATAATATCCTGTTCTTCCTAATAGCCTTGATGTTATAGTTTGGTAAATCAACCAACTATTTAATAAAATATTTGTAGATTCCAATGGTGTACTTACTTGTAGATTATCTGTTATACTCCTCCAGTAATTTTTAGTTTTTTCATATTCTTCTTTTACTTTGCTCAAATTGCAATACTTGTATGCTATATCTTGGCACTCTAGAATAGTTTTACCCACACCTAGTGTAAATACAATTTCTTTGCTTTCTAGTGCTTCTAGTTCTACTTCACATTGAATAGCAATTATTCCATTTTGCCATAAACTGTTTGAATTATCTAATTTTATTTGGCGTATTCCATCTGGATTTGCTAAACCTCCATTGCCCACAAAATTTTGCTTACTTCCAGTATATGATGTTATTTTTTCGCTACTTGATACAAATAAATATTGTGAAAATGTTTCTTCTTCGGTAGTATTTTTCATACAAATCACATTTGAATTTGGTATAAATTCTAAAGTACAATATCCATTTGATTTTAACTCATCTTCTTCTAACACTGGTTTTATATAATACACAAGTTTTAGTTTTTTCTTTTTTAGTCCATTGTTTTCAAGTTTTAGAGTTTGCACTTTTATATTATCTTCCATTGGAATATACATTTCTAAATTTTGACTTATTTCATCACTTTGATGGCGATATTTCGCATATCCTAATCCATATGTGATATAGTAGTCATTATCATCTGGACATGGGTTTAAGCCCATCGACCACACTTTTTTACTTTCTTCATTTTGCAAATATATTATTTCTGACGGTACATCTTGTACTGGTAAGTTGCTCCAAGCTGTTAATCTATTTAGTCTGCTATTTTTATACCAAGTATAACCTCCCATTCCTTCTGTTACTAAAGTTCCAAATTGCTTGTTAGTTAATATATGGCTCCATACCGTTGGCAACTTTTCATCTTTATTTACACGAATTGTATATTCTTTTCCGTCTTGCGAAAATCCACCATAATCATTTAGATATTTTAGCTCTGTTAACTTTTCTCTTTTAGCTGGTATAGTTTCTACCATTCTTGGTGTTTCTTCAAATGGTATATCTTTTATACTATCTAGATATTCATCTTCTAGTTCTTTTAAATACCTATATATATTACCATAACTTGCATTTAAAGTTAGGTTTGCACGATACTCAAAAAAGTTTATCTCATCTTGTGATAAATTTTCTAATACAAAAATTCCACCTTTTATATTTTGCAAATATGATAAATTCTCATTTGAAATACTGTTATATATTTCTTCTCTTAAATTTCCGTCATAACTGTATTTTTCTTGATTTATAATTATCAAATCTACTAATATATTTTTCACTCTAAAATAGTTATAGGCTTTTAAAGTTTCTTCTAAAGTTTCTATTTCGTCTTTTTCTTTTATCTTTAATAACAATATAGGCAAATCTCCTGAAATTCCATACTGCCACAACCTGCTTACAGGTGCTTCCATACTGCTACAAGTTAATGTTTTTAGTGGATTATTATATAGCAAATATCCTAACATTTTTTGATATAGCTCAGTTTGTTTTGCATTTACTCCTAAATATTTATTTTCTGCTTCTTTACTAGCTCTCGCAAGTTCAAAGTTGTGTTTAATTGTAGCTTGGCTTGTAAATTCTTTTAAAGTTTCTTCTACTTTTTGTTTAGTTTCTGCAACTGCTAAAATCAAATTAAGTGTTACTTTTTCTTCTGGCTTTATTGTTATAGTTCTTTTCATACTTGCAATTGGCTCTGTGGTCAACTGCATATTGTTACTAAATGGAATTGAGTTTTTTATTGCTATTGGAAGCCCTAATTCATTTCTTCCATAAAATTTTTCTTTATCTATTTCATATTCTAGCTTTCCTACTGTTTCATTTTCTGTGTAAAATTTTATACCTAAAAATACTTGATTTTCGGTATCTGTCCTTTTTCTTCTAGTAACTAAAATTGCCTCTAAATCATCTAAATATTCATAGTTTAAGAATAAATTGTTAAAACTTGGGTGGCTATAATCTTGTGCTGGTTCTGAAAGTATGGGCTCTAAAAAGCTTGTAATTTCTAGTGTTTTGCTTTCTAGCCCATGGTTTGTTATTTCTAAACTTCTTAACTCTACTGGGTTATCTGCCATAACACTTGTTTTTAATATTGTTTCTATTCCACCATCTTGTCTTACTATTTTGTTTTGATCATCTGAAAAATACATTACATATTTGTCTGCATTATTCATATAACTCATTTTATTTGCAGTCCATGTTCTATTTGTTTTTACATCTTTTATATAAAAGAAAATTCCTTGTTCAATATCATTTGTTTTTTTGTACCTATTTATTAGTATATTCTTGTACTTGCTGTAACTTTCTCCTTTTGCATTCATTACAACTGTATACTCATTACTTGATATTACATTTATTTGTGGAATTTTCAAGTTTGGCTTAGTTATTTCTCTTACTGAATAATTATTATCATATACATATTTTATTTTTTCTACTTTCTCTTTTTCCTCTTTTGTAATTATTATATTTTCTGGCATTTTTTCTTGAAGTAAAATGTCTATTGCTTTTAATTCCGGGTTTTCCATAAACCTTTTTTGCATTATATTATTTTTAAATAGGTTGTTTATTGCAAGTAATATTAAGCCTTGGTGATGTGCCATATATGTTTTTACTACTGCATATTTTTCACCTTTTTTTAATCTAGTTGGAGTATAGTCAATTGATTCATAAAATCCATATTGTTTATACATACCGTTTTTTTCTAATATTTTTAAATTTTCAACAACCTCTTTTGGAGCCTCTGTAAGTGCTAAAATACTTCCATAAGAACTTGTTACCATTTCATCTGAAAGCCCTCTTTTTAGTCCTATCCAAGGGATTCCAAACGCTTTATATTGATAATTGTTTTGCAAATCTTTTAAATAAAAAGCTGACTCTGATATTCCCCAAGGAATGTTGAGTTTTTTGGCATATTCTTTTTGGCTCATAAGCATAAACTTGCATGACTCATCTAATAGGCTACCCGGATATTTAGGAATATTTATATTTGGCATAAAATATTCAAAAGCTGTTCCAGACCATGATATTAGTCCTTTGTATTTGTTCAATATTGTAAGTGTTCTACTCAAGTTGTTCCAATGTCTTGCTGGTACATCTTTTTTAGCTATTGCTATTAAGCTCGTCTGCCTTGCCTCTGATGCAAGTAAATCATAATATGAGTCTGTTAAACTGTTTTCCTCTATATTAAATCCAATTGAAAATAGACGAGTGTTTTCGTCATATAGCTTTGAAAAATCTGTGTTTTCAATTAGTGTATCTACTATTAGAAGTAATGATTCAACATTGTTCTCTTGAATATGTTCTAGTAAAAATTGTTTTAAAGTAAATAAATATCCAACCAAATTTCCACTATCTACTGATGAAATATATCTTGGCATTAAAGGTTGTAAATTATCTAGGTTATACCAGTTGTATAAATGGCCATTCCATTTTGGAAGATTACTAATTGTATTTAGCATTTTTTCCAATAATTTAAGTGTGTCTTCTAAATTCTCGTAACCTAAATCATAACTAGCCACTACTGCAAGTAATCCTAACCCAATGTTTGTAGGTGAAGTTCTATTCACAAGTTTTGGCTTTCTATCTTCTTGGTAATTGTCTGGTGGTAGAAAATTGCTTTTTTCATTTATAAATTCTTTAAAATATTGCCAAGTTTTTTTGCCTAAATTTAATAAATATTCTTTGTCTGCATCATTTAATTTTTCTAGTTGTGGTGTTACTTTATATTCTTTACTTATTTGCCACATTACTGCAGGAGTAATTATCCAAAGTAGTCCAAATAAAAGTATAAATATATTGCTGAATTTTAGTGGTAATATAAATAGCATTGCTAGTGTCAATACGCCTAAAATAACATTTGAAATCATATTTTTATAATATGAAAATAAATCTTTTTTTGCATTTTTTTCAGCATCTTCTGCTGTCATCCATTCAAGTAAATGTTTTTTGGTAACAAATACTCTCCTTAAAGTTTTTATACAAGCATTCAGACTAAAATATGCTTTATCTGATAAATTTCCTAAAGCTAATATTCCTCTTTGAATTGCTGCATTTGGCCCAGATATTGTTTTTGTAAAAGTTTTTTGTGGTTTTTCTTGATCCTTTTTAAATAATATACGGTTTAATAATTCTAAAATAGTTGGGATTATTGTTGCTACCACAAGCAAAGTTATTATTGGCCATATTTTTATATTAAACAAGAGTTTAAAAATACTTACATAAATCATTGATATTACTACTGTTAGCTCTAATAAACTTCTTACTAAATTGTCTAAAATTTTGTATCTTGATAATATACTTAGTGGATTTTCCTTTTTCTCTCCTCTTTTATTTATAATGCTACTGCCTAACCATTGCACTAGTTGCCAATCTCCACGTATCCATCTGTGAAGCCTTGCTTTAAAGCTGTTATATCCTGTTGGGTATCCATCAAGTAACATTATATCTGTTGCTAGTCCACATCTTAAGTAGCTTCCCTCTAGTAAGTCATGGCTTAACACAGTATTTTGAGGTATTTCATTTGCAAGTACAGTAGAAAATATTTGTAGATCGTAAATTCCCTTTCCTGTAAAAATTCCTTCCTCAAAATTGTCCTGATATATGTCTGAAATAGCATTTGTATATGCATCTTTTCCCCCTGAACCTGCATATAGTTTTGTAAAATAGCTTTTTTGCACATCTAAAAGTGAAATTCCAACTCGTGGTTGTATCAATGCATGTCCGTCTACTACTAAGTCTTGCTTATGATTTAATACTGGTTTATTTAATATATGTGCCATTGCACCTATTAGCTCTAACCCAGTATTTAAGCAAAGCTCAGTGTCTGCATCTAAGGTTATTACATATTTAATTTTAGGAATTTTTTCGCATTTTTCAATTGTATTTGCTAAAAATTCATTTTTGCTTTTTCCTAAAACATATTCATTAAATTGATTTAATAATCCTCTTTTTCTTTCCCATCCTAAATAGCACTCTTCTGCTGTGTTCCAAGTTCTTTTTCTGTATAAAAAATGAAACTTTGGAAAGTTATTATCTGGATATTTTTTATTTAATCTTTCCGCTTCTTCAATTCCTGTACTTACAACCTCTTCGTCAAAAGGTTCTTTTTCATTTTTTCCTGCCGTGCAATCACCTAAAAGTGCAAAATATATGTTATCACTCTTGTTTGCCATATAATATTTTTCTAAATTCTTCATTATTTTTTGCACTTTTTGTTTAGAATTTACAATTGTAGGTATAACCACAAAAGTTGCT
>CAKOVW010000015.1 GCA_934122125.1 uncultured Clostridia bacterium
TTAAGACATCGCCCTTTCACGGCGGAGACATGGGTTCGATTCCCGTCGGGGTCACCAAATATGCCACTTTAGCTCAGCTGGTAGAGCAACTGACTTGTAATCAGTAGGTCATCTGTTCGAATCAGATAAGTGGCTCCAATTACTTAGAACTAGGTTTGTTTTATAACTTGCCTAGTTCTTTGTCATATATTATGTCCTAATTGTCATTCATTAACTGAAACATATAAAGGAGCAAATTTAAATCATGGAAGAAAACAAAGAAAAAAATATAGCTAATAAAGTTGTTGTTGTAACAGGAGGCTCGAGGGGAATAGGGGCTGAAATAGTAAAGATATTAGCAAATGAAAATTACAAAGTAGTATTAAATTATAATAATTCAAAAGAGCAAGCAGAAAAAATACAACAAGACCTATTAAAACAAGGAAAAACTATTGAAATAATAAAGGCTGATGTTTCTAAAAGGGGAGAAGTAGAAAAATTAATTCAGTTTGCAATAAATAAATTTAACAAAATTGATGTTTTAATTAATAATGCAGGAATATCTCAAGAGGGATTGTTTACAGATGTAACAGAAAGTGAATGGCAAGAAATGATAAATACTAATTTGAATTCAGTATTTTATTGTACACAACAAACTCTTAAATATATGTTAACAAGAAAACAAGGCTGTATTATAAACATTTCATCTATTTGGGGAGAAACAGGAGCATCTTGTGAAGTTGTATATTCAACTACAAAGGCTGCAATAAATGGGATGACAAAGGCATTAGCAAAGGAAGTAGGGCTATCTAATATAAGAGTAAATGCAATTGCACCTGGAATAATAGATACAGATATGAATAAAAACTTAACAGACGAAGAGCTAGAAAAAATAAAAGAACAAATACCATTGAATAAAATAGGTAAAGCTACAGATATTGCAAAATGTGTAAAGTGGCTTATTGAAGATGACTATACAACAGGACAAATTATTTCTATAAATGGTGGTTGGTATATATGAAAAAATAAAGTGAAATTCCATTTCACTTTATTTTTTATTCTATCCTATTATTTTTCTTTTATAATTTCCAGAAATTAATCTTGGTAAATATGTAATGATTTTATATACTGCTAAACGAACTTTTTTGCTCCAAATATATGACTTTCTTAATTTTCTAGGGGCATCTAAAAATGACTTTTCTTTAACAACTAAAGCAAGTTCTTCTTTTTCAATAGGAAAAATATAATTTTGACCATCATTATTATCCCATTCATTTTCAGCACTTCTAAGACAAAAATTAAATGTCTCACTAGAAATTAATTCAATTTCAGCTTGAAAACCAAGTTCTGTTTTTTCCATTTTAATTTCATTTAAATTATCCCAATTAGTTCCAAAACCATAATGAATATAAACCTCTTCACATCCATCTTGAAAAAGTTTACCTGCATATGAAATTTTTACCTTTGAATTTTCAACTAATTTATCCGTATTGAAGAAAATATTTTTAACTAATTCCATTTAAAAATCTCCTTATTTATCTCTTGTTAACTAATTTTGTATTATAATATTAAAAAATATATAATTCAAGTATTTTTGACAAAAAAATTAAATTAATTACAACCTACTACTTTGCCAACAATATAAAATTCCGATTTTGGATCTAAGCAAATATCAGGAATATCCTTATCTTCAGCTCTTAGAACAACTCCATCTTTACGTATAATAAATTTACGAATTAAAAGTTTATTTTCATAACTAAATAGTCCAATATCTCTATTATCAAGAGGAGTATTAAATTCAATATATGCATAAGAATCCTTTTTTAATTTTGGTTCCATAGATGTGTCATTTATTTTTACTGCAATAGATGCACCAGGAACATTAGTAGGACAATCAATTAATCCACCTAGCAAATCAAAAGTAGGTATTTTGTCATAAGGAATATGTGCAACAGCTTTATATGATAATTGTTCTTCTGTAAGTTCTTTATCATATGTATACATTAATGGACGATAAGGAATGTCCATAGCTTTACACATACTTTTTAAAACTTTATGGCTAGGATTTCTTTCGCCTTTTTCAATATGTGTTAAATGTCCAGTATTGATATTTGTACCTTTAGCAACACTGGCCTTTGTAAGCCTTTTTTCTTTACGAATATATGCAATCATATGACCTAACATAGTAATACCTCTTTTTCCAAAATTTTCTATAAATATTATATTAAAAAAACTAAAACTTGTCTAGTATAAAACAATAAAAAAATATAAAATATGACAAAATATAAATAAATTTTTATTGTAAAATGAAAACAAATATGGTAATATTGTTTTATACAAAAGTATATATTAGTATATAAAGGGGAACGTGTATGGAAGAACAAGAAAATGCAAATAATAAAGAAGAACTAGAAGAAAAAGAACAACAAGACAAAAAAGAAATAGAAGAGAATAAGGAAAACAATAAAGAAGTTAAGGCAACAGAGGAAAACAAAAAAGAAACAGAAATTGAAAAAAATAATGATGAAGTAGAAGATAATGCTAAATTTAAAAAAGTAGAATGTACACAAAAAAATAAAAAAGTATTGCCTATAGTTATTTCTTTATTTGTTATTTTATTTATTATGATATTTTCAGTTATATTTGCATTGTTAAATATGAGTAATGATAAAATATTTAAAGGAATATCAATATTAGGTATAGATGTTTCAGATTTAACAGTAAGTGAGGCAACAAAAAAAATAAACACAGCTATTGATGAAAGATTTAAAGATGAAAATAATAACCTAGTATTAAAAATAGGGGAAAATGAAACAAGCGTAACAGCTAATACTTTTAATGCAAAATTTGATGTAGATAATGCTGTAATTGAGGCTTATAATATTGGAAGAAATGGTAATATAGTAACAAATAATTATGCAATATTATTTACTAACTTATTTAAAAAGCAATTGAAAGCTACATTATATTTAGATGAAGAGTTATTATCAACTACTATTAAAGATATTAATTCAAAAATGAAAGATGCAGTTGTAGAAAGTAGCTATTATATTGAAAAAGATGACTTGATTATAGTAAGGGGAAAAGCCGGTCAAAAGATAAAAGTTGATGCATTAAAGTCGAAAATACAAGAACAATTAAGTAATATTCATACAAATTATCAAGTAATAGAAATACCAGTAGAATATAAGGAACCTGATCCTATAGATTTACAAAAAATTCATGATGAAATATATAAAGAGCCTAAAGATGCTTATGTAGAAAAAAATCCAACAGTAGTTCATACAGAAGTAGATGGTGTAGATTTTAAGATTTCAATGGAAGAAGCAAAAAAATTATTAGAAGAAGATAAAGAAGAGTATACAATTCCATTAAAAATAACAAAACCGGAAAAGACAATTAGTAATTTAGGAGAGGAGGCTTTTCCAGATTTAATTTCAACATTTTCAACAAGATTTGATGCAAGTAATTATAATAGAAATGTAAATATTAAACTTGCAACACAAAAAACAAATGGAACAATTTTATTGCCAGGAGAGAAATTTTCATTTAATAAAATAGTTGGTTCAAGAACAATTGAAGCAGGCTTTAAAGAAGGAACAGCATATGTTGGAGGAAAAATAGTGCCAAGTGTTGGTGGAGGTGTTTGCCAGGTATCATCAACAATATATAATACAGCATTACTTGCTAATTTAGAAATTGTTGAAAGAAGTAACCATATGTTTACGACAGGATATGTTGCTGAAAGTAGAGATGCTACAGTATACTATGGAAGTTTAGATTTTGTATTTAAAAATACGAGAAAATATCCAATAAAAATAGTAGCATCTGTAAATGGCGGAGTATGTAAAGTTTCAATATATGGAATAAAAGAAGAAACAGAGTATGAGGTAATTATCCAATCAAAGGTAACTTCATATATTAATCCTACTACTATATATAAAGAGGATCCAACTTTAGAGGAAGGCAAAGAGGTTGTAGAGCAGTCAGCAATTATTGGTTGCAGAAGCGAGGGATATAGAATTTTAAAATTGAATGGAAAAGTAGTTTCTCAAACATTACTATCTAAAGACACATATGATTCTAGAAACAAGATAGTTAGGAAAGGAACTAAAAAAGTAACTAAACCTACTACTACAACTAATAATACAACAAATACAAGTACAAACAATACAATAACAAATGAAACAACTCAAAATAATACAACAGAATAGAAAGCAAAAGCACTAGAAAAAACTAGTGCTTTTATTGACTTTTAAGTATTATGCTTATATACTATAATAAGTTAAAAATTGATTATAAGTTTGACTATGTTAAATTTAATTTTTTCTAACTAGATTTGTGCCAAAAGGAAGGAAGTTAATAATGAATATTTATGAGGAAACTAGATTTTTAATGAAGAAATATAATATTAGTGCCAATAAAGATTTAGGACAAAATTTTTTGATTGATGATAATGTAATTGAAAATATAGTAGAAGCGGCACAAATAAATAAAAAGGATTTTGTAATAGAAATAGGACCAGGATTAGGAACACTAACAAGTAAATTGGTGGAAAAGGCGGGAAAAGTAATAGCAATAGAACTGGATAAAAAAATGCTACAAATATTAAATGACAGATTTGCTTTATATAATAATTTTTCATTTATAAATGAAGATGTACTAAAAGTAGATTTAAATAATTTAATAAAAAACGAGAATACTCAAAATTATACAGTTAAAATTGTAGCAAATTTACCATATTATATTACTACTCCAATAATAATGAAATTATTAGAAGAAAAATTAAATATAGATAGTATAACAGTTATGGTACAAAAAGAAGTTGCAGATAGATTGACTGAGATTCCAGGAGGAAAAAATACAGGAGCTATTACATATTGTGTATACTATTATGCTGAGCCACAGGAGGTACTAACAGTACCAAATACATCATTTATACCAGAACCTAAAGTAAATTCAGAAGTTATAAAATTAAACATTAGAAAGGAACCAGCGGTAAAATTAAGAAATGAAGAAATATTTTTTAAAGTAGTTAAAGCTAGTTTTATGCAAAGAAGAAAAACGTTATTAAATGGGCTTTCTAATGCTGGAATATGTTCAAAAGAAAAAATAAAAGAAATATTACAAGGGCTAAAATTATCAGAAAATGTAAGAGGAGAGAGTTTAACTATACAGCAATTTGCAGAAATTGCGAATAAATTATGCTAAAATAAATTAACTAACTATTGACAAAATAGGATATTTCGCCGTATAATAATAAAAGTTAGTTATATGCGTCATTAGCTCAGTTGGTAGAGCAGCAGACTCTTAATCTGATGGTCGGAGGTTCGACTCCTCTATGACGCACCAAAAATCAAGTTCATAGGATCTTGATTTTTTTATTGTATAGGAAAAATCGAAGATTTTTGCTATACAACAAGGTTAAGTTTCATTGGGCTGTGCGGCTTGCAAAGTAACCATGTACATATGGCAAAGCCACTTTTCTTATTTTATTATAAAAAAATATCTAAGGTAAAAATTTTATTGATAGAAAGGTAAATAAAATGAAAAAATTGATATATTTAATTGGAATAATTTGTTTAATAATAGTAATTGTTTTAAATATTTTATTTACAGCTATTATGGACAATTCCGAGCATATTACAATTAATAACAATACCTTTTTTTACAGTATAGGCACTATTTTATTGGGAATCCTTATATATGTAATAACTAATGTAATTGATAAAAAATATATAAATTTAGATAATAAGAAAAAAAAGAAAATTTTAATTATAATAATGTCAATTTATGCAATAGCAAATATTGTTTGGATTATTGTTGTTAGACCTCCAATTGTTGGAGATCAAATACATGCATGTAACTTAGCTCAAACTTTTTACAATAATAATTTAGAAGAATTTTTACCTAATTTAACATATGCAGGAATTCCTTTAAAAGATTATATGCAAGCACATCATCAGCAAATTTCACTTGCTTTTGTATTTAGTATATTTTTTAGAATAATACATTTTGATTTGATTGAACCTCTGAGAGTACTAAATGTAATTGGAAGTGTAGCAATAGTAATAGCTTTATATAAAATAAATGAACAATTATCTAAAAAATATAAAACAAATAAAATATTATTGCTAACATTAATACTAACTTTTGTATCATTACCTATGCTTAATACTTTCATATATGGAGATACTCCAAGTTTAGCATTATGTTTGTTTTCAGTATATTTTATGATGAAATATACTGAAACTAAAAAACTAAGGTATCCTATAACTGCATCAATTTTTACGATGATTGCATATATGATGCGAATGAATTGTTTGATATTCATAATTGCAACTACAATATATTTATTGTTAAATTTATTTAAAGAAATAACTAAAGTACAATGGAAAGAAAATATACTAAAAATAGTAATAATTGTGATGTATATTATTATTGCAATTATGCCAGCATCTATAGTAAAAGATTATTATTTAAATAAATATGGTATGGATAAAAATAAACAATACCCAAGTTCGAGTTATTTCCTTATGGCAATGGAAGAATCGTGGAGAGGTTGCGGCTGGTATAATGAGGATATAGGCAATCCAGCATTAAAAGACCCAGATGGAAAAAGGCAAGAATATCCAGAAAAAATAAAAGCAAGAATAAAATATTTTATGGAAAATCCAAATGAGGCATTTGATTTTTATACAAAAAAACTTACATCTATGTGGGCTGAAAATACATATTCTGCAGTAAGAAACAATATTGTAAAAGAAAATGATGCTATACAAAACATTACAAAACCATTGGAATTTTACCAAAAAACACTATTAATGGTAACATGTATATGTAGTTTAATTGCCTTAATACAAAATAGAAAAAATATTTGTATTGATGTAATATTTTTGTTAACAATATTTATAGGAGGTTTTTCCTTCCATATATTGTGGGAGGCAAAATCAAGATATATAATTCCATATATAGTGGTACTAATTCCAATTGCAAGTTTATCCATTAATGAAACTATAAAAATAATAAAAAATACATTTATAAAATTTTTTGGAAAAAAGTTACCAAAGCAGATTGAAAATAAGGAAATATGATAATACTTTAAGAAAAAAACATGTAAAAATGCATATGAGAGGGGGATATATTATGTTAGAAATGTATAAAACAGATTTAACAACAAACAAAACAGAAAAAATAACAAAATATGAAAAAGGAAACTGGATTAATATGATTGCCCCGAGCGAAGAAGAAATAATTGATGTATGCAAAAATTTAAAAATAAATCAAGATTTTATTCGTTACGCCTTAGATTATGAGGAAAAAGCCAGAATTGATATTGAAGAAGATGATAATACTGTATTATTTATAATTGATGTACCAATTAGAGAAAGAGAAGGGGATTCTCTAATTTATACGACAATGCCAATTGGTATTATTTTTGTTAGAGATGAGTATTTAATTACTGTATCACTAAAAGAAAATAGTATTATTCAAGATTTGATGAAAAACAATATGAAAAATATTATTACATACAAGAAAAGTAGATTTTTATTACAAATACTATATAGTAATGCTTCAACGTACCTAAATTTATTAAAGAAAATAAATAAAGAAACTGAAATTGCAGAATCAATTCTAAAAAATTCAATGAAAAATAGAGCATTATTAAAATTATTAAATTTGGAAAAAAGTTTAGTATATTTTACCACTTCTTTAAAATCAAATGAAGTTGTAATGGAAAAAACAATGCGTGGAAAGATTATTAAGCTATATGAAGAAGATGAAGATATATTGGAAGACGCAATTATCGAAAATAAGCAAGCAATTGAAATGGCAAAAATATATAGTGATATTTTAAATGGAACAATGGATGCATATGCATCAATAATTTCAAATAATTTAAATAGAGTTATGAAATTTTTAACCTCAATAACAATTATTTTATCAATACCAACAATGATTGCAAGTTTTTGGGGAATGAATGTGCCAGTTCCAATGCAAAGTAATCCGTATGGTTTTATAATCTTAATAGGATTTTCAATAATAATTTCAATAATTACCACTTTATGGCTTAATAAAAGAGATATGCTAAAATAAATTGTAAGGATTATCATCTTTTGGAAAAAATAATTGGACATTAAAAGTATAAAACTTATAAAAATGAGTATACTTAATAGTGAAAACTTTTAAAATTATTTTTAAAGGAGGATTTGAGCATGAAGGTAATAGATACAATAGCATTGATATTAGTTATTATTGGAGCCATTAACTGGGGATTAGTAGGGATATTTAATTTCAACTTAGTAGATGCAATCTTTGGTGCTATGTCAATTATAAGCAGAATAATTTACATTTTAGTAGGTATTTCAGGATTATGGGCAATAAAATTATTATTTGATAAATAAAAGAAAAAATATAGAGCTGAATTGCTTTTGCAATTCAGCTCTTTTCCTTTACAAACTAGAAAAATATGGTATAATATACAAAGTATGTAAATAATAAGGAGGAGAAGCAATGCTTACATCTACAGGAGTAACAATTAGATTTGGAAAAAGAACATTATTTGAAGATGTAAATATAAAGTTTAACAAAGGATGCTGTTACGGAATTATTGGTGCAAATGGTGCAGGAAAATCAACATTCTTAAAAGTACTATCAGGAGAACTTGAACCAAGTAAAGGAGAGGTAACAAAAGAAAAAACAGAAAGACTTTCTGTTTTAAAACAAGACCACTTTGCTTTTGAAGAATATACTGTTATGGATACAGTAATTATGGGAAATGGTGAATTATATAAAATAATGAAAGAAAAGGATGCAATATATGCAAAACCGGATTTTTCAGAAGAAGATGGAATGAAAGCTGCAAAATTAGAAGAACGTTTTGCAGAATTAGATGGATGGAATGCCGAATCAGATGCAGCAGTGTTATTAAATGATTTAGGAATAGCACCAGAAAAACATTATGAACTTATGAGCAACCTAGAAGCAAAAGATAAAGTAAAAGTATTGCTAGCACAAGCATTGTTTGGAAACCCAGATATATTATTACTTGATGAGCCTACAAACGATTTAGACTTAAAAAGTATTAGTTGGCTTGAGGAATTTTTGATTAACTTTGAAAATACAGTCATTGTTGTATCACATGATAGATACTTTTTAAATAAAGTTTGTACACATATTGCAGATGTAGACTTTGGCAAAATTAAAGTATACCCAGGAAACTATGATTTCTGGTATGAGTCTAGCCAACTTGCATTAAAGCAAATGAAAGAAGCTAACAAAAAGAAAGAAGAAAAAATTAAAGAATTACAAGACTTTATTGCAAGATTTAGTGCAAATGCTTCAAAATCAAAACAAGCAACATCTCGTAAAAAGTCATTAGAAAAAATTGAATTAGATGAAATTAAGCCATCTAACAGAAGATACCCTTATGTTGATTTCAAACCAGATAGAGAACCAGGAAAAGAAATTTTACATGTTAAAAATATATCTAAAACAATAAATGGAGAAAAAATATTAAACAACATTTCATTTACTGTAAAACAAGATGATAAAATAGCATTTTTGGCAGATAATGAAAATGCAAAAACTGTATTATTTCAAATTATTGCAGGAGAGCTTGAACCAGATGAAGGAGAAGTAGTATGGGGTACAACAATTACATCAAGCTATTTTCCTAAAGATAATAACTATTTGTTTGAATCAGATTTATCAATTACAGACTGGTTAAGACAATATTCAAAAGATCCTGATGAAACATATGTAAGAAGTTTTTTAGGAAGAATGCTATTTTCAGGTGAAGAAGCACTTAAAAAAGTAAATGTACTTTCAGGTGGAGAAAAAGTAAGATGTGTTCTTTCAAAAATGATGTTATCAGGAGCAAACTTTTTAATTTTTGATGAACCAACAAACCATTTAGATATGGAATCTATTACAGCATTAAATGAGGGAATGAAGAAGTTTAAAGGAAATATGATATTTACTTCACATGACCATCAATTAATGCAAACAGTTGCAAATAGAATTATTGATATAAAAGCAGATACAGTAATAGACAGAGAAGTTACATATAATGAATATTTAGGAGTAGAATAAATGGATACACAAGAAAGAATAGCAAATATAATTGCAGAAGAATTAAATATAAAATTAGTGCAAGTTGTAAGAACCATAGAGTTAATTAATGAGGGAAATACAATACCTTTTATTGCGCGTTATAGAAAAGAAGTAACAGGTGGGCTTTCAGATGAAACTTTAAGAGATTTAGGTGAAAGACTTACATACCTTCGTAACTTAGAAGCAAGAAAAGAAGAAGTAAAAACATCAATTGAAAATCAGGGAAAACTTACAGACGAAATAGTTGCAAACTTAGAAAATGCTAAAACATTAGCAGAAGTTGAAGATATATATAGACCATATAAACAAAAGAAAAAGACAAGAGCTACAGTAGCTAAGGCAAAAGGCTTAGAGCCATTAGCTGAAATTATATTAGCTCAAACAGAAAAAATACCAATAGAAGAAATTGCAAAACAATATGTAAATATTGATAAATTATCAGAAGAAGATAAAAATAACAAGGAAAAAGTTGTAGCAAGTGTAGAAGACGCTGTTCAAGGTGCAAAAGATATTATTGCAGAAATTATATCAGACAACCCTGAATACCGTAAGCAAATTAAACGTATTTGCTACAGAGAAGGTGTTATAATAACTAAAGCTACAAAGCCAGAAGAAAAAACAGCATATAATATGTATTATGAATTTAGCGAAAAGGTAAATCATTTACCTAGCCACAGAATTTTAGCTATCAATCGTGGAGAAGCTGAAGAATTTTTAAAAGTAAAAATCGAAAAGCCAGAAGATAAAATTTTAGATTTAATAAATAGAGACATTATTAAACAAAAAACTCAATTTACTACAATATTAGAAGAAACAATTGCAGATAGTTGGAGCAGATTAATTGAACCATCTATTGAAAGGGAAATTCGTTCTGACTTAACAGAAAAAGCAGAGACCCAAGCTATTAAAGTATTTGGAAAAAATGCAAAACCTTTACTTTTAGCAGCACCTTTAAAAGGTTTAACAGTAATGGGGTTCGACCCAGCATATCGTACAGGTTGTAAAATTGCAGTAATTGATGAAACAGGAAAATTACTTGCAACTACTACTGTATATCCAACAGAACCACAAAATGATGTGGAAGGTGCAAAAAAAGAGTTAAAAGCGTTAATAGAAAAATACAAAGTTGATATTATTGCAATAGGAAATGGAACGGCTTCAAGAGAATCTGAAAGTTTTGTTGCAGATATGATTAAAGAAATTGAAAGACCACTTCATTATGCAATTGTAAGTGAAGCTGGAGCATCTGTATATTCTGCTTCAAAACTTGCAACAGAGGAATATCCGGATATAAACGTATCTTTAAGAGGTGCAATATCAATTGCAAGAAGATTACAAGATCCACTTGCAGAACTTGTAAAAATAGATCCAAAAGCTATAGGAGTAGGGCAATACCAACATGATGTTGACCAAAAGAAATTAACAGAAAGTTTAACTGGTGTTGTTGAAGACGCAGTAAATGAAGTTGGGGTTGATGTTAATACAGCTACACCATCATTACTTTCTTATGTAGCAGGAATAAATAAAACTATTGCAAATAATATAGTAAAATATCGTGATGAAAATGGTAAATTGGCTGAAAGAAAAGAATTATTAAAAGTTCCTAAGTTGGGAAAATCAGCATTTGAACAATGTGCAGGATTTATTAGAATTCCTGGTGGAAAAAACGCTTTAGAAATTACAGGTGTTCACCCAGAAAGCTATTCTGTTGCAGAAAATTTGCTTAATAAATTAGGATACAAAAAAGAGGATTTATTAAATAAAGAAAAACAATCAGAAATAAAAGATAAATTATTAGAAGTAAATGTAAAAGAAACAGCTAAAGAACTTGATGTTGGTGAAATGACTTTAGCAGATATTATTGAAGAAATGTCAAAACCAGGTAGAGATCCAAGAGATGAGATGCCTAAGCAAATATTAAGAGCTGATGTACTTAAATTTGAAGATTTAAGAGATGGGATGGTTTTAACAGGAACTGTTAGAAATGTTACAGACTTTGGCGCTTTTGTTGATATAGGTGTAAAACATGATGGTTTAGTACATATTTCACAATTAAGCAATAGCTTTGTAAAAAATCCATCTGATGTAGTTTCAGTTGGTGATATTGTAAAAGTAAAAGTTATTGGAATTGACCAAGAAAGACAAAAAGTTCAACTTTCAATGAAAGATGCATAAAAAAATGAGTGGAAAAATATTTTTTATATTTTTTCACTCATTTTTTTGTATACATTTTCTTTTAAATCTAAATACTTTTCATTAAATGCCAAATTTTGGTCTGGATAGACAGTTGGTAAAACACTTAAAGTTAAGCAAGGTTTAGATTTAAAAAATTTTAAAATACCAGTTGGCTTTCTAAACCTAAATACAAATGGAATAATTGGTACATTATTTTTTGAAGCAATTTTAAATGCACCATTTTTAAAGTTACGTAATTTATTATAATACGGCCATAAAGCAGCCTCAGGGTAAAAATGCACTATTTTATTTTTAGCTAATAAATCATCAATTGCTTTATAAAAATTTTCTTTACAAGAAATTTTTTCTGGTATAGGAATAGCATATAACAAACGTACTAAATGCCTAACCACAGGCATTTTAAAACCATCAGTTTTAGCAGTGTAATATATTCTTCTAGGAAACCATGCAAGACCAAGCATTGCACAATCTATATATTGCACATGGTTTGATACTGAAATAGCACCAGTTTTAATATTTTTTAAATTTTCTTTTCCTTCAATTTTTAGTCCAAAAATAATGTTAGAAATTAAAAAAATAATTGGTGCAACTATGATGTAGTAAAATAAATTTGATATTAACTTAAAAAATATATTATTTTTTACATATTTATAATTTAAGCCAATATCAAATTTAAGTGGTTCCCACATTTTTATTATATCTTCATTTTCATTATTTACATTTGATTGTAAATTTTCTTTCATTTACTATATTTCCTTATTTCATCTATTATAAATTCACAAATTTTGCTACAAGCATTTTTATCTATATTCTGTTTTTGTGCTTTTATTATATTTTCCATTTTACTTTTATCATTTAAAAGAGATATTACTGCATTTTTTATATCAGTAGTATTTTTACAGCTAATAGACATTCCACGGCTCTCAAAAAATTCAGCATTATATGTTTCGCAACCAGGTATTGGCATAGTATGAATAATAGGAATATTTATTGTAGCAGCCTCTGTTGTTGTAAGCCCACCAGGTTTAGTTAATAAAAGCTCACTTATAGCCATATATTTATAAATTTGAGGAGTAAAACCTATAGGAATTACTTTATTTGAGTCATAATTATTTGAAATATCTTCATAAACTTTTTTATTATTACCGCAGGCAACTAAAATTGTTTCAGAAATTTCATTTTGCAAAACATCTATTATACCTGTAACATTTCCAAACCCCATACTTCCTGTCATGACTAATATATATTTTTTATTTTCATCTAAATTTAATTCAGCAAATATTTTAGATTTATCTAAATCCTTACTAAAATTAGTTGAAACAGGAATACCAAAAGGTATTAGCTTTTCGCGGCTGATACCTTTTTTAGTAAAATCTTCTATTAAATCTCTATGTGGAATTATAAAATAGTCTGGATTAGTTTCTGACCAAAATGGAATTGATTTATAATCTGTTGCAACTGCAATAAAATGTATATCATGATGTTTTTTTATAGCAGTTAAAACTTCAGCAGGAAATAGGTGAGTAACTACAACATAATTATATTTGTTTTCAACAATATAATTATATAATTTTTTCCTGTGTAACCTATTTACTCCATAAACTGGAGATGTAATTTTAGTTTTCTCATATAATTCGCCTAGTTTATAAACTCTTTTAAAAACAGAACCCTTTCCTTTGGTTGAACTAATATATAATTTATTTACAACATTAGCTATTTTATAATTTATTAAGTCCAAATATTCTTTAAAATCAACTTGAACTCCTTTATTTCTTAATTCATCTGTTATAGCACTAGCAGCAGAATTATGTCCACCACCTGTACTACATGATAGAACTAAAACCTTAAACATAAAATATCCCCTTATTTAAATTGTTCTTGAATTTCATTTATTTCGTCATAATGATTATTTAAAATATCTAAAAATACTTTTGCAATTTCTGGGTCAAATTGTGTTCCTGAACATCTTTCAAATTCAGCTTTTACAACATCTAAACTTAAAGGATCACGATAAGTTCTTCTTGATGTCATTGCATCATAAGTATCTGCAACAGCTGCTATTCTTGCTAAATAAGGAATATCATTTCCTTTTAATTTTCCAGGATAACCATTTCCATCAAATCTTTCATGATGATGTTTTACAATTGGAATAATATCTTGAAATACCTCGGCATTACACAAAATATGTGCACCAATTGCTGGATGGTTTTTAATTTGTGAATATTCATCATCTGTTAATTTAGATTCCTTTAATAAAATACTATCAGGAATACCAATTTTTCCAATATCATGGAATAAGCCACCAACTTCTAGAGTTTTTAAATCTGAATCAGATAAGCCTAAATATTTTCCAATTAGAACAGAATATTTAGATACTCTATCTGAATGACCTCTAGTATATGGATCTTTGGCTTCAACAGTATATCTTAAAGTTTGAATACTATCCAAATAAGCCTTTTCTAGTTTTTCATAAGTAGAAGAAAGCTCATCATTTATTCTTTTAATTTCATTCATTTGCTCAATTGATTTAATACCAGACTCAATTAAAAGAAGTAATTGGTCAAACTTATCACTTTTCTCACAATAACCTTGAATATCTAATTTTCTAATTGTTTCTAATGGTGGAGCTAAGTCTTTATGACCAGTTAATAACAAAATATATAATTCTTTATCAAATTTACGTATTTCTTCAACAACTTGGTCGCCATGAATTGGTGTCATAATAAAGTCCAAAACCATTAAATCAAAGTGTTCATTTTTTACTTTTTCAATTGCTTCCATTGGATCGGTAACACCTGTAAAATCATAACCAGATCTTTTTAAAAATATTGACAAAGAATCAACAATTCCCTCTTCATCATCAACTGCAATAATTCTGTATCCCTTGTCAGTTGCCGTTTGCATGTTTTTTCTCATAATCTCACCTCAATTTTTACTTTTAAATAGATATACTCAAGATGGCAATAACATTATATCATAGTTTGTCGAAATGTACAGTATTTCCACAAAAAAAGTAAATAAAAAAATCTAGAATTTCGTTGAAATTACTAGACTTTTTTTACAAATAAGTTGCGTTTTAAGCAGGTAGTATAATATTAAAAGTAGTTCCTTTGCTTTTTTCTGTTTCAAAGGTAATGTTTCCATTAAAGTGAGCACGAATAGTAGAATATGACATAAATAATCCAAGACCTGTACCATTTTTACCTTTTGTTGTTATCATTTCTTTAAATAATTTTTGTTGAACCTCATCAGGTAATCCGCTTCCATAGTCTTTTACAGAAATAATAATATTATTATTTTCGTTTCTTAATATTAAGTCAATTTGTTTATCTGGTTCACCATTATATGACTGAATTGCATTTGAAACCATATTATTTATAACTTGGACTAAGCTATTTATATTTCCTTTTAATACAGTTTGTTCATCAGTTTGCATAGAAACATTTAAACTAACTAAAGCATTTTTTAATTCATGCCTCATTAAGATATTTACACGTTTTACTAATTCATCTAAAGTAAACGAAGTTTCTTGCTCATCAGACATTGTAACAGCTTGACCTTTAACAGCTGTAATAATATCTGACATGTATTCTGTATAAGAACGTATTTTTTCAATCCAATCTTTCATATCTTTTGCAATATCATGATGGTCTTGAATAGTTACTTCTGGATCGCCAACAGATGCTTCATACTCTTTTATTAAATCTGATAATCCCTCAGTAGCACCCGATATAGACATTATAGGTGTTTTTAAGTTATGTGCAATACCACCAATTAGTTGACCAAGCGAAGCTAAACGTTCTCTTTCCATAAGCATATTCTGATTATCATGAATTTGATTTACATATGTCCTTGTTAAATCTTGAATATTATTAAAAGCTAAAATTAAGTCTGCTATTTCGTCATTAGATGTAATTGGCAAATTCTTTTCAAATACAATATTTTCTGAATTAGATATATTGCTCATACCAGTATTAACATTTTTTATATCATTTGATAATCCTTTTCCAATATATACAACGAATATTAAATTGAAAATAATCAAAATGGCAGTAACAATAATAAATGGTGCAATTACTTCATTAGCAAATACAAAAAATCTAATACCAACAAAACAATCTCCCTGATCAGTATGAATTTTTAAAACAGCAGCTTGTGAATTTTGACCATAATATTCAAAAATATGACCATTCATTTGGTTATAGTATGTAAGAGCATATTTAACAAAAAAATCATTTAAAGGTTCCTGAGAGTAATATACTTTTCCAGTTTCAGAAGATAAAATTACGTAATGATCTTTTTCTGAGTTTAAAGATAAAGTAGATAATTTCTGCTTAACATCTTTTAAATTATAAACTGTTGAAGTATTAAATTCTTTTGTTAATTCATTTCTATAAATATTATATAGTAAATCTCCTTTTTCAGTTGTCATGATAGTCGTACTAATTAATAACAATAAAATAAATGAATATAGAAATAGAGGAACAATTTCTATTAATAACTTTTTGAAAATTTCTAGTCTAATACCACCTTTTTTATTTCCTACAATAACAGAAGATTCAATAAGTTTACTTTCAAAAAAGTTTTTTCCTAGCATATAAGAAACTATTGAGTAAACTGTTCCAAAAGATAGTATAACGATACATAGTTTTAATAATAGTTCAAAATCAGTTTTAAAAACTACTAATAAAATTCCACAAATAATAGTTGGAATAAAAGATAGAAGAACTATCATTAAATAAGGATAATTAAAGCATTTTTTTCTTATTTTTAATAAAGCGTCTTTACTAGTATTTTTATTAAAGTCTATTCTGCTATATATAAATCTAAAACTTATATATACTAAAGCAACAATGATTGCAGCAAGTATAATAAATTGATGAGTATATTTAATTCCAACTACTTCAAGTTGAAAATTATTGTCAATAGAGTTTTCAGGATAATTTAAAATACCAGGTAAGGTAAAATATAATACTGCCATTACTAATATTGCTATAAAAGCATTTAATAAAGCTAATGTTTTATATGATTTTATTTTGGGTACATTTAATTTCATTTTTTATCACCTATAAATTTATATTTTATTAAATAATTTATTACAGATTGTAAATAATCTTCTGTAATTTTTGGCCAAGCCAAATTTAATTTTTTCAAAATAGAATTTGTATAACTATTATCAACTATAACTCCATTTGAATTATTGCCGCTTACATTAGAAAGGTAACCTATAATTCCAAAATAGTTTTCATTGCTATCTAAAATACATTTTTCAAAAGTTTTAATATCACATAATTGTATGTCAATATTGTTGTTTTTCAAAAATTTAAATAGATAATTAAAATCAAGATAATTTTGGTTAAATAAATGATAAACTGTTAAATTATTTTGTCTGTTATCTTGTGTAAGTAAAGATACTATAAAGGTTGCACAATAATCTACAGGAGTAAATTCAATAGGAAGATTTAGTAATTCTTTAGGCATACAATGCAAGTTTATTACAGCCGATATTCTATTTAAAAATGAATTTTCACTTGCATTTTCTTGGAAAACACCATCAGAAAAACGGTTGGTAATGTTTCCTATTCTATAAATAGTAGCACATAAATTATCATTTTTACAAGCATTTAGTATATTTTTTTCTGCTTCAAATTTACTTTTTACATAAACATTATCTTCATAATCCTGACCAATATAAAAATCTTTTTCAGTAAATGTTACATTTGGACTTTTTACTAATCCATATCCAGAAACTGATGCAGTAGAAATATAATGTAAAGGAATATTATGAGCAATACAAAAGTCAGTTATTTTTTGCGAACCTTGCACATTTGTTTTATAGAAATCTTCATATTTTCCATAATGTTTTACTAAAGCAGCAGAATTTATTACACAATCAATAGTTTCTCCAAGTGAGTTATATTCATTATCAGATAA
Organism: uncultured Clostridia bacterium; assembly: GCA_934122125.1. Lineage (GTDB taxonomy): Bacteria > Bacillota > Clostridia > TANB77 > CAG-508 > CAG-273. The sequence continues at coordinate 18,226 of CAKOVW010000015.1, forward strand.
ATTAAAATTATCTTTTAATATGTTTCCGGTAATTAAGTGAATTCTATGCTTATAATTTTCAATATTTTCATTTGGAAAATAAAAATTAATTTTATTGTAAAATCTTTGTATTGCATCTACATTATTTTTTTCACGAATAATACAATAAATTTCAGAGTTAGTTTTGTGTAGCAATTCATATAAAATATGTGAACCTAAAAATCCAGTAACTCCAAATAATAAAATATTATTAAAAGTAGCTTTAATCTCGTTAGGTTTAATCAAATCTGAAATTACAGGAATTTCATCTTCTAAAATATGTGAGCTAGAGTCATCTTTTGCTAATATATGTGATGCTAACCCTCTAATAGTTGGATAATCATAAAAATCCTGAGTATTTATGTTATAGCCTATACTATATAACTTTGTCTGTGCTTTTATAATTGTAAGTGAATCTACATAATAATCAAAAATATTTGAAATAACACTAATTTCTGAAATTTGTAGCAACTCACAGAAAATATCATGTAAAACTTGCTCGACATCATTTTCTGGCTTAACTAATGCTTTAGGAGATTCTATAACAGGGGCAGGTAGTAAATGTTTATTTACTTTTCCATTTCCTGTAAGAGGAATTTCATTTAAACTAATATAATACTTAGGAACCATATACATAGGAAGCAGTTTTTGTAAGTAGCTTTTTAAACTCTTTTCATCTATATTTTTAGAACCTACATAGTAAGCACATAATACTTTAGTTCCCTTTATATCTAAGGCTGCTACATAGCAATCCTTTATATTAGGGTAATTTAGTATTTTAGATTGAATTTCTCCAATTTCTATTCTAAATCCATTAATCTTAACTTGAAAATCACTACGACCGATACATTCCATAATACCATTATCATATAATTTTACAACATCGCCAGAATCATACATTAAATTATCTTTGATAAATGGACAAGCAATAAATCTAGAAGCAGTCATAGATGGAAGTTCAACATATCCTTTTGAAAGTCCTTTACCTGCAATATATAATTGACCATTGTATCCAAAAGGAATTAAATTGAAATCACTATTTAAAACAAACAGATTTGTATTATCTGCAGGAATTCCAATTGGAACTGTTGAATATTCATTTAGTTTGTATTCATAAATCATACAACCAACAGTTGCTTCTGTAGGACCATATTCGTTAAATATATGAATATGATGCGAAAATGCTGATGAAATTTTTTGGCAAATTTTATTTGTTAAAATATCTCCACCAACAATTAATTTAGTAATAATTGAATCTGCTGGAATTAAGTCTTGTAATAATGTCAAATGTGCAGGAGTTAGTTTTATAATTTGTACATTTTTATCATCAACAATTTCTTTTAATAATAATTGAGGATTAGAGTTTTCATAAATATAAATTGCATTTCCTGATACAAGAGGTGTAAATACAGATGTTACTGTTAAGTCAAATGAAATAGAAGAATACAAAGGAAAGTTAGTAGTTTCTCCATTTACATATTCTTTATTTGCCCACATAATATAATTTGACAAGCTCTCATGAGCAATTTTTACACCTTTAGGGTTTCCAGTAGAACCTGATGTATAAATAATGTAAGCTAAATCTTGCAATTCAGGTTTATATTTATTTTCATAAGTAGTAGTTATATTTGGCAAAGTTACTTCTAAGCAAATAGAACTTAAATCTTCTAGCTTATTAATTTGTTTACTATTAGTTAATATTTTTTTACAATCACTATTTTGAGCAATGTATTTTACACGATCAATAGGGTAAGAAATATCAATAGGAATGTAACAAGCTCCCAATTTTAATACAGCTAAAATACTAACAACAAGTTCAATAGAATTAGGAAAGAATAAGCAAACCTTATCTCCTTTTTCTATGCCATTTTCAGCTAAATAATTTGCTAAATAATTTGCATAATTATTTAATTGGCTATATGTAAATTTATTATCTTTAAAACATAAAGCTAAATTATTAGGATTTTTTAGAACTTGTTCTTCAAACATATCAATTACTGTTTTTGTTATAGGAATATTGATAGGTTTATTATAAACATTAAGTAAAAATTCCTTTTCTTCAGGTAAAACTAATTCTATTTCACTTGTTAATATGTCCTTATTGTTAAGAACTTGATCCATTATTGATAATATTCTTTTATGTAAAAGTTCAATATCTTTTTGAGTGTATTTGGCAAGTTGATAATCATAAGCAATACTTAATTCTCCAGTATCATTAATATCAAATAAATGAATATCTAGTTCATCCATGTTTGTATTACTGTGAGTCCATCTGGTAGTATAAGGAATATCATTAATACTACCATTAGATTTATTTATTTGATATGAAATCATTATATTATATAAATTTGGTACAGACGCATCTTGTTTTCTAACATACTCTAGAATTGCTTGATATGGGTATTTTTGATGTCTAAAAATAGATAACGTTTCTAGGCTTATTCCAGACGCAAATTCAGAAAAAGGAATATTATTTTCTAAATTTACTAAAAATGGAACAGTACTAATAAACATACCAGCTGTATTTTTTTCTTTAAAATTGGTTCTATTTAAAATAGGTGTACCAATAACAAAATTTTTTTCGTTAGTTACCTTTCCAATATATAAAGAAAACAAAGACATAAAAAAGTGATAGCAAGAAATATTATTTAACTTGCAATAATCATTTATTTTATTCATTTTTTCTTTTTCAACTAAAAAACATTCTCTGCTAGAACTACACATTGTAGAGCTATCTAAAGATTTAGTAGACAAACCTGCAGCAGTAAAAGAATTTTCAAATAAACTTTCCCAAAACTCTTTATCACTGTTATATTTTTCACTTGATAAATATTTCTGTTCAGAATTTATATAATCAACGTAAGAAGTTTGTAAAAATTCAGGAGTTTGATTATTTAAAAAGCTAGAGTAAAAATTCATAAGTTTAGGTGCTATTTGATTAACTGTTTGGGCATCAGAAATTATATGGTGAACGGTTAATACAACTCCACCAGTAGTGTCAGGCAAACTAAACATAGTAAAATGAAATAAGTTTGAATTTAACATATTAAAACTTTTTTCACAATCTATTTTTTCATAAACAGATAGCGCTTCTAAAGAAGAAAGTGAGATATAATCAATATCAAAAGGACGAAATTCATCTACATATTGTTTAATCTCACCATTTTGATCAAAACAAAGTTTGATTAAAAAACTATCATTTGTTTTTACATATTCATAAATAGATTTTTTTAATAAATCAAAATTAATTTTATCTTTTATAATTATTGTTCCACCAATATTATTAACAGAAGTATTTTTGAAAAATTGTTCTGTGTTCCAAATCGATTTTTGTGGGTTTGTTAGATCATATAAAACCTTTTCCATAATAAAATCCCCTTTATTGCTATTTAAAAACTAGATAGATTATATACGAAGTTATTTTAAAAAGCAATAAAAATAATGTAAAAAAATGGAGAAAATTGGGAATTTTTTAAATATGCGTTTAAATTTACAAAAATTGTTCATAATTAAGGTAAATATGTATAAGAAATGGGAGAAGTTTATGGAAGAATATATTAGAAAGAAACAAAAGAAAGATAGAATAAAAAAATACTTTATAAGCACATTTATTTGTATCTTAATAGTTGTTTTAGTGGCACTTACATATGTTTTATACTATGGAATTGAAACACCTACTCAAATAATAAATAAACAATATGAGGCAACTAAAATATCACAAACAGTAGATGAGGTAAAGACTGAAAATGAAACAATTACCCAAATGCTAGAAAATGTGAATGAAAGTATAGTGGGAATTTCAAAGTTGAAAGACGCTGGAAGCTCTATATTTTTAAAAGATAGTACTTCTAAATTAGGTTTAGGCACAGGAATGATTGTAACTGAAAATGGGTATATTTTGACAAATGAACATGTATCAGGAGAAAAATATAGTAAGTGCTATGTAACACTTTCTAATGGAAAAAATTATCAAGGAAATGTAGTTTGGTCAAGTTCAGACTTAGATTTAGCAATTGTAAAAATAAATGCCAAAGACTTAAAATATGTTACACTAGGGGATTCTTCTAAAGTTAGGCTAGGGCAATTAGTGTATGCAATTGGAAACCCTATAGGATTTGAATTTCAAAGAACTGTAACTTCTGGAATTGTTAGTGCAACTAATAGAACAATAGTCTTAACTGAAAAGGACGAAATTGGTAATGAAAAATCTTCATATATGGAAGATTTAATACAAACAGATGCAACTATAAATCCAGGGAATAGTGGAGGACCATTAATAAATGAGAGTGGAGAAGTTATAGGGGTAAATAGTGTTAAAATTACATCGGCAGAAGGAATTGGCTTTGCAGTTCCAATAAACTCTGTAAAAGCAATTTTAAAAAGTTTTATAGCTACAGGAGGGTTTGATGAGGCATATTTAGGAATTTTTGCGTATGACAAAAATGTAATACCATACTTAGATAATAATTTGCAATTAGACAAAGGAATTTATGTAGTGCAAGTAAATGGAAATTCGGCAGCAGCTAGATATGGAATAAAAGAAAAGGACATACTGCTAGAGGTTGATGGATTAACATTAGAAAAAATGTGCGATTTAAGAAGCTATATTTATACTAAAAAACCAGGAGATGAAGTTAATTTTAAGATTTTGCGTAATAAACAAGAACAGCAAATCGCGGTCAAATTATTAAAGAAATAAAACAAAAACCGTAGCGGAGCACAGTGTGCTCCATGAATATATGAATAAATAAAAATGTGCCAAAATTCTCCGTCCCCATTGGCACATAGAGGAGGAATTATGAAATCATATTGGATAGATACTACAAAAACAAAAGAATTTTCTAAGCTAGATAGAGATTTGAATACAGAGGTTTGTATAATTGGAGGAGGAATAACAGGCTTAACAACAGCTTATTATTTATCAAAAGAAAATGTAAAAACAGTAGTGTTAGAAAAAGAAAGAATTTGTATGCAAACTACAGGAAATTCTACTGCAAAAATTACAAGTCAACATGGCTTGTTTTACAATTACTTGATAGAGGCACAAGGAAAGGAAAAAGCTAAGCAATATTTTGATGCAAATGAACAGGCTATAAAAAATATAGAGAATATTATAAAAGAGGAAAATATAGATTGCGATTTTGAAAAACAAAGTGCTTATGTATTTGCAAGGAAAGCAGAAGAAGTTAATAAAATAAGAGATGAAATAGAGGCAGTAAAAGAACTAGGTGGAGAAGCGGAATTTGTAGATAATTTAGAATTACCATTTAAAACGTTTGGAGCAATTGAGTTTAAAAATCAGGCACAGTTTAATCCATGCAAATATGCACAGGGCTTAGCTAATAATATGAAAGCTACTATATATGAAAGTACAAAAGTAGTAGATGTAAAAGAAAAAGGCGGATATTATGAAGTTATAACAGAGGATGGAAAGATAGTAACTGCTAAAATTATAGTAATAGCAACACACTATCCAATTATAAATGCACCAGGCTACTACTTTTTAAAAATGTATCAATCTATGTCATATGCAATAGCAGTAGAAACAAATGAGAAACTTTTTGATGGAATGTATATTAGCAGTGATACACCAAACTTATCTCTAAGAACGGCAAAATATGGAGATAAAAGATTATTAATTGTTGTAGGGCTAGACCATAAAACAGGAGAAAGCAAAAACTTATCAGGAAATTATGAAGCATTAGAAAGAATTGCAAAAGAATTTTATTCAGATAGCAAAGTTATATATAAATGGTGTACAGAAGATTGCATATCTTTAGATAAAATACCATATATAGGTGAATTTTCTGTTTTAATGCCAAATGTATATTTAGCAACAGGATATAATAAATGGGGAATAACAAATTCAAATGTAGCAGCAAACATTATTATGGATAAAATACTTGGAAAGAAAAATCAATATGAAGAAGTGTTTACCTCAACAAGATTAAAACCTATAAAAAATTATCAAGAAATGGGTAATATGTTGAAACAAGTAGGAAAATCTTTAATTGTAGAAAAACTTGAAATACCAGAAGAAAGATTAAAAGATATAAAAAAAGGTGAAGGAGGAATTATTGAAATAGAGGGAAAAAAGGTAGGAGTATATAAAGCTGAAGATGGAAAAATATTTAAAATAAACCCAGTTTGTAGTCATTTAGGGTGTGAATTGTCGTGGAACAACTTAGAAAAAACTTGGGATTGTCCTTGCCATGGTTCAAGATTTACTTATGATGGAAAATCGATATATGCACCAAGTATAAAAAATTTAGACTAGAAAATAATTATTTTACATTTGCAGTCTATATATCAACCTGTAAAACAGGATAAAAAAATTTAATAAGATAATTTTATCATTTTTCTCTTGATTTTGCAAGATTCTCCAATATGTTCAAATAGAAAACCTAATTTTATGTATCATACTATCCAAATACAAAGGTAACAAAAAAATCAATCATCTGATTGATTTTTTCATAAAATCTATTCTAGAAAATTTTAACAGATACGTTGTTGGTGCAACTGGAGGGATTCGAACCCCCGACCTTCCGGTTCGTAGCCGAACGCTCTATCCAGCTAAGCTACAGTTG